>JAKLKT010000053.1 GCA_023150495.1 Planctomycetota bacterium | reverse complement strand
CGCGAGGAGAACGGCCCCGCGCACCCGGGAGAGAGGGCGGCAGGTGTTCGGGGCTCGACCCGGAACGGCGGGCGGCAACACCCTCGGCAAGCGGGCGCCGGATGCTCGGCCACGGTCGGCCGAGGCGCTCCCGCGGCCGATCCGCGAGGGACGGCGACCGCCAGATGTTCGCGCACCGGTCAGCTGCGGCTCAGCTGCGCCGGACACGGCCCCGTTCTGCCTCGCCCTCAGATGTCCCGATCGCCACCGAGGAACCACCAGTGGCGCGCATCGAGGAGATCCGGCCCGACCGGCGAGCCGGGCGGCACGTAGACCACCGGCCCGGGGCCGTCGCCGCGCTTCACGAAGCCGAGGTCCCGGAAGCGGTCCGACGACGGGCTCCCCGCGAGCGTCTCCGCCGAGAGCGCCGTCGCGCCCCGTTGCCGGCCGAGCGACGCGAGCGCCTTCACGAGCGCCCGCGCGACGCCCGTGTCGCCGCCGTCCACGAGCTCCGCGATCCCGAACACCTCCCCCGCCTCGCGCCAGACGATGAAGCCGAGGAGATCCCCGCCGCGGCGGGCGCAGAGCACGCCGTGCTTCCACATCGTGTGGCGCCGGTAGCGCCAGTCGAGGTAGGCGGCCGAGCGGGCCCCGCGCACGCGGTGGCGCGACGCCTCCCTCGCCTCGAGCACGTCGAACTCCGCGCCGAACGCGCCCTCGAGCGGCTCCACGCGGACGCCTGCGGGCGTCGACGCGAAGGCGTCGCGCGCGCGGAGCAGGAGGTCGAGCGGCGGCGCGAGGACCTTCGCCGCGGCACCGATCCTCCGTGCGAGGGCCGGCGCGAGCGAGAGCGGGCGCACATGGCGCTCCATCCGGCCGAGCTCGACGTAGCCGAGGCGCCTGTAGAGCGCGAGCATCGACTCGCTCGGCACGTCGTAGCTCATCGCGAACCCATGCTCCGCGACGGCCGCGAGCGTCGCGCGGAGGAGCCCGAGCGCGGGTCCGAGGGTCCGGTACGGCACGTCGATCGCGAAGTCCGAGAGGTTGAGCGCGAGCGCCTCCCTGCCGTCGATCCGGAAGGCTCTGCGGTGCGCGGCGGAGGTTGCGACGGGTTCAAGGGACCCCTCCCTTTCCGCCACCCAGACGAGCGCCTTGCCGCACGGGTTCGTCCCGTAGAGCCAGGCGATGCGATCCGCCGGCGCGGCGTCCGGCAGGTTGCGCAGAAGGACCCCGCGGATCCCCGGCTCGGACGGATCGGCGGCCCGGGTGCGGAGCACGTCGCCCGCCTTGGCCGTCACCCCGCGCGCTCCTGCGCGAGCAGGGCGTCGAGGTAGTACTTCGTCGCCCAGTTCGGGAATCCCGCGGTCATGTAGCCGCCGAAGATCGGGAACGAGCCCGGGATCGCGCCGTCGATCCCCGGGTCGCCGGTGTCCGTGCGCTGGAGCGCCTTGAGGAGGTTCGTGAGCCGGTTCGCGGCGTCGAGGAAGCGCGTGTCGCCCGTCACCTCGTGCAGCCGGAAGCAGACGACCGCGAGCTGCGCGTTGCCCGTGAGGCAGGACCAGCGCGCGGCGGGCGTCCAGTCCTCGCGGAAGCGGCCGCGGATGAAGCCCTTCTCCGAGATCAGCGGGAGCAGGGGCATCGTGCCGCGGCGCGCGGCCTCGACGAACCGGCCCTCGCCCGAGAGGATCCCGACCTCGAGCACGCCCTGCAGCGTGTAGCCGATCGTGTGGAGGAGCGGCGTCTCGGGGTGCGTGAGGCAGTTGTTCGCGAACCAGCCGCTCGGCCGCTGCTCTCCGACCGTCGCCTCGATGTTGCGAACCGCGGCGTCCTTGTAGCGCGTCTCGCCGGAGTCTTCGCCGAACCGGTAGAGCGCCCACGAGCAGAGGCTGTTGTAGGTCTTGACCCGCGCGCTCGGGACGAGGGTGCCGTGCGTGCGGTAGTGCCCGTTCTCGCCCTGGTCCGCGACGAGCCAGTCGGCGGCGCGCCGCGCGGCCCCGAGCACGGCGGCGTCGCCGGTCGCGCGGTACGCGGCGGTCCAGCCCTGGAGGACCATGCCGGTGTTGAAGGCGGCGGCCCGGCGCTGCTCCGGCGGGCGGAGGTGGCCGCCCATCACGGCGCCGTCCGACATCTGGATCTCGATCTCCCAGCGCGCCATCTGCATCGCGCGCTCCACGAGATCGCGGCGCGCGTGCCGCTCGGCGTACGCGAGGAGCGTCTGGATGATGTACCCGGTGGTCTCGGGGTACGAGGGCATCCAGCCGCCGCGCGCGGTCGCCTCGGGGTCGAGCGGGTAGTAGCCCATCGACACGCCGCGGTCCTCGCTCCCGTCCTGCGCGCGCAGCAGCCACGCGACCGCCGCCTCGGCGCGCTCGCGGATCCGTCCCTCGACGGGGCGGATCGTCCCCGTCGAGAACCGGAGCTGGTCCGCGACGACGAGCCCGAGGAACGCTCGGTTCCTGCGCGCGAAGAGCCCGAGGAGGCGCGCGGCGGCGCTCCGGGCCGGAGGCGGGGCTGCGGGGACGGCCTGCCGGTCGGCGGATGCGAGATTCAACGGAGTTCCCTCATGTTGCCGGTTGTGAACGAGTTCCCGACGGGAAGCGGATCCGCGCAAGCGCCATGCCGCGGCGGGCCGGGGGGGGGCGCGCGCGATGGCCCGTGGATTGCATACGGCCGCGTGACGGAATGAGCGAGTGGTGCAAGCGCAACATCGCAGGGGCTTCGTGCCCGGTCCGCGCGGGGACTCCGGGGGGGCTCCGGGGGGACCGGCCGTGACGCGCGTCCTCCACGTCCTCGACCACTCGATCCCGCTCCACAGCGGCTACAGCTTCCGCACGCGGTCGATCCTCCGGCAGCAGCGCGCGATGGGGATCGAGACGGACCAGATCACGAGCGGGAAGCAGGGGAAGATCGTCGCCGGCGAGGCGGAGATCGACGGCTTCCGCTTCCACAGGACCGCGCCTCCGAAGGGCATCCTCTCCCGCCTCTCGGTGCTGCGCAACCTGTCGATCGTGCACGACCTGCGGCGCCGCGTCGCCGAGGTCGTCCGCGACGCGAGGCCGGACATCATCCACGCCCACTCGCCGTGCCTCACCGCGATCGCCGCGCTCCCCGTGGCGCGGAGGCTCGGCATCCCGCTCGTCTATGAGATGCGCGCCTCCTGGGAGGACGCGGCCGTGGACCACGGCACCTGCCGCGAGGGCGACCTCCGCTACCGGGTGACGCGGATGCTCGAGACGCACGCCCTTCGCCACGCGGACGCGATCATGACGATCTGCGAGGGGCTCCGCGAGGAGATCGAGGCCCGCGGCATCCCCCCGGAGCGCATCACGGTCATCCCGAACGCCGTCGACCCCGAGGCGTTCTCCTACGGCCGGGCGGCCGATCCGGCGCTCCTCGACGAGCTCGGGCTGCGCGGCAAGCGCGTCCTCGGCTTCATCGGCTCGTTCTACGCCTACGAGGGGCTCCACGTCCTGCTCGACGCCATGCCGGGGCTCTCCGCGGCGTGCCCCGACCTCCGCCTCCTCCTCGTCGGGGGCGGCTACGAGGAGAAGCGGCTGCGCGAGCACGCCCTTAGGCTCGGGCTCGGCGAGTCGGTCCGTTTCGTCGGGCGCGTCCCCCACGACCGCGTCCAGGACTACTACTCCGCCTGCGACGTGATGGTCTATCCGCGCCTCGACATGAGACTGACGCGCATCGTGACGCCGCTGAAGCCGCTCGAGGCGATGGCGCAGGGCTCTCTCGTCGCGGCGAGCGACATCGGCGGCCATCGCGAGATGATCCGGGACCAGGAGACCGGCATCCTCTTCCGCCCGAGCGACCCGGCCGCGCTCGCGCAGGCCGTGGGCGCGATCCTCGCCTCGCCGGGGCGCTGGCCCGCGCTGCGGACGTCGGCGCGCCGCTACATCGAGGAGGAGCGGAACTGGGCGAGAAGCGTCTCGCGCTACCTGCCCGTCTACGAGCGGCTGCTGCGCGGCGCGCGCCCGGAGCGTCGCGCCTCGTGATCGCGGGTCATCGGGGGGGGCTCCGGGGGCGGACGCGGGGGTCGCGCCCGCGCGTGGCCCGGGGCTTGCTCTTCGCGCCGTGGCCCATGGCATTGTCCATCCGCGCCGTCGCTCCGCATTGAGACGCCTTCCGATGCCCCGCACCTTCCCCATGTCCTTCGCCCAAGAGGCCGACCCGGAGTCCTCATGCGGGTGATGCTCCTCTGCCACCGGTTCCCGTACCCTCCCTCGAGCGGCGCGAAGATCCGGTCCTACCACATCCTGAAGCACCTCGCGCAGGAGCACGAGGTCACGGTGGCGGCGCCGCTCCGCTCGCCGCAGGAGCGGGAGGAGGTCAAGGGGCTCGAGGACCAGTGCCACCGGGTGCTCGCGGAGGAGATCCCGCCGATGGCGGCGCGGCTGCGGATGGTCGGGAACCTCCTCACCCGCACGCCCTCGTCGATGGGCTACTTCCTCTCGCCGAGGCTCCTGCACCGCGTGCGGGAGGAGCTCCTTGCGAGGACGTACGACCTCGTCATCGCGCACAGCTCGTCGGTCGGGCCCTACGTGGCCGACGTGCGCGGGCCCGCGAAGGTCCTCGACTTCGTCGACATGGACTCGCAGAAGTGGCTCGAGTACGCGAAGGTCCGGCCCTTCCCGCTCTCCCTCGGGTACCGGATCGAGGGCAGGAAGCTCCGCCGGGCCGAGGAGGAGCTGGCCCGGAAGTTCGACGCCTGCACCTGCGCGACGCCCTTCGAGGCGGAGACGCTCGAGAGCTACGGCACGGGCGTGCCCGCCGAGTGGTTCCCCAACGGCGCCGACGTCGAGTACTTCCGGCCCTCGGAGGAGGCCTACGACCCCGACACGATCTGTTTCGTCGGGAAGATGGACTACTTCCCGAACAGCGAGTGCATGGTCGACTTCTGCGCGCGGACGCTCCCGCTCCTGCGCGCGCGGCGACCCGGGATCAGGCTCGTGATCGTCGGCTCCGACCCGACCCCGGCCGTGCGCCGCCTCGCGCGCATCCCGGGGGTCACGGTCACGGGCGCGGTCAGGGACGTGCGGCCGTACGTGACCCGGTCGGCGGCGTCGGTCGCGCCGCTCTCGATCGCGCGCGGGACGCAGAACAAGATCCTCGAGTCGCTGGCGATGGGCGTGCCCGTCGTCTCGAGCGACGTGGCCGCGAGGGGCGTGGACTGCGTCGCGGGCGAGCACATGCTCGTGGCGTCGACGCCCGAGGGCTACGCGGACGCGATCCTCCGGCTGCTCGAGGACCCCGCGGAGCGGCTGCGCCTCTCCGAGGCGGGGCGCGCCCGCATCCTCTCGCACCACACATGGGCCCGCGCGATGCGCCGCTTCGGCGAGATCGTCCGGCGCGTGACGCGCACGGAGGATCCCGCCGCGACGGCGGTCCCCGCCGGCGCCCCTCATGCCGAGCATGAGAAGGACGAAAGGGAATAGGCATGCGCATCAGCATCTTCGGGCTCGGGTACGTCGGAGCGGTCTCGCTCGGCTGCCTCGCCCGCGACGGCCACCACGTCGTCGGCGTCGACATCGACCCGACGAAGCTCGACCTCATCCGCAGCGGGCAGACACCGGTGATCGAGGCCGGCATGCAGGAGCTGATCTCCGGGGCGGTCCGGAGCGGGCGCGTCGAGGTCACGACCGACGCGGGCGCCGCGCTCCGCGCGACCGAGATCTCCTTCCTCTGCGTCGGCACGCCGCCGCGCCAGAACGGCAGCCAGGATCTCTCCGCGATGGAGCGCCTCTGCGTCGAGCTCGGCGACGCGTTGCGCGGCAAGGAGGGCTACCACGTCTTCGTCGTGCGCTCGACGGTCATGCCGGGCACGGTCGAGGGGATGGTCCGGGGCGCGATCGAGGAACACTCGGGCAAGCGCCTCGGGGAGGGCTTCGGCCTCTGCTTCCAGCCGGAGTTCATGCGCGAGGGCTCGTCGATCAAGGACTACGACCACCCGCCGATGACCGTCGTGGGCGGCGACTCGCCGCGCTCCGTCGAGGCCGTGCGGGGCATCTTCGGGCACCTCCCCTGCCGCTTCCACGAGACGTCGATCCGCGTCGCCGAGATGCTCAAGTACTTCTGCAACATCTTCCACGCGCTGAAGATCACCTTCGCGAACGAGACCGGCCGCATCTGCCAGGCGCTGGGCGTCGACCCGCACCAGGTGATGGACCTGCTGTGCAAGGACACGCACCTGAACATCTCGACGGCCTACCTGAAGCCCGGCTTCGCGTTCGGCGGCTCGTGCCTCCCGAAGGACCTGAAGGCGCTCACCTACGTCGCGAAGCACAAGGACGTCGACATCCCGATGCTCCGGGGCGTCATCGCGAGCAACCGCGCCCACATCGACCATGCCGTCGAGAAGGTGCTCGCCCAGAACGAGCGCCGCGTCGGCATGATCGGCCTCGCCTTCAAGACCGGCACCGACGACCTGCGCGAGAGCCCGCTCGTGACGATGGCCGAGCGCTTCCTCGGCAAGGGCATCGACCTCAAGATCCACGACCCCGAGGTGGCCCTCTCGCGCCTCGTCGGGGCGAACCGCCGCTACATCGAGGAGGTGATCCCGCACATCGGGAGCCTCATGATGGAGAGCGCGGACGTGCTGATCGCCCGCTCGAGGGTCGTGGTCGTCGGCCTCCGGACGCCCGAGCTGACCGCGGCGCTCCAGCGCTGCCTCACGGAGGACCACATGGTCCTCGACCTCGTCAACCTGCCGGACAAGGACAAGCTCCGCGGCCGGTACGTGGGCGTCTGCTGGTGAGCCGCGCCGCCGCGACCGCGCCGGGGACGGCCGTGGCGCTCCGCCACGCCCTGACCGTGGACGTCGAGTGCTGGTACCACGCGGAGAACCTCCGCCCGGTGGCCCCGCGCTCGGCGTGGGACGGCCTCGAGACGCGCGTCGCGGGAAGCACCGAGCTCCTCCTCGACCTCTTCGACCGGCGCGGCGTGAAGGCGACGTTCTTCGTCCTCGGCGACGCGGCGGCGCGCGAGCCCGGCGTCGTGCGCGCGATCGCGGCCCGCGGCCACGAGGTCGCGTGCCACGGCTGGTCGCACGAGCTCGTCTACCGGCAGACGCCGGAGGTGTTCCGGGACGAGACGCGCCGTGCGAAGGCGTTCCTCGAGGATCTCGCGGGAGCGGCCGTCACCGGATACCGCGCGTCCACTTTCTCGATCGTCGAGCGGTCGCTCTGGGCCCTCGACATCCTCGCCGAGGAGGGCTTCCTCTACGACTCCTCGATCGCTCCCGTGCGCCACGACCGCTACGGGATCCCCTCCTCCCCCCGCGCCCCCCACCTCCGCACGCTCGCGAGCGGGGCCGCGATCACGGAGTTCCCGGTCTCCTGCGGCTCGCTCATGGGCCTGCGCCTGCCCGTCGGCGGCGGCTTCTTCCGCCTCCTGCCGCTCGGCTGGACGAGAGGGGCGCTCGCCTCGCGGCAGACGCCCGGCACGATCTACCTGCACCCGTGGGAGTTCGATCCGGGCCAGCCGCGCCCCGCGGGGCTGAAGGCGCTCAACCGCTTCCGCCATTACGTCGGCATCGGGAAGGCGCTCGGGAAGCTCGACGCGCTGCTCCAGGCGCTGCCCTTCGGGCCCATGTCCGAGGTGCTCGCGCGGTGATCCGGGGGGCTCCGGGGGCCGACGGTACGGCCTTTGCGCCTAGGGGCACGGAGCGGCGGATGTCCCGCCGGCTCGACAATCCTCGCACGCATGCAACACAGTGAGACAGCGGTGAAAGCGGACGCGGAGCGCGCGCGCGACGCGGCGCCCGTCGTGAGCCCGTGGCGGGACTCCGACGCGGCGGCATGGGACGCGTTCGTCCTCGCCCACCCGCGCGCGACCTTCTTCCACCAGTCCGGCTGGAAGGCCGTCCTCGAGGAGACGTTTCGCTACCCGGCGCACTACCTCGCGGCGTGGCGCGACGGGCGCATGTGCGGCGTGCTGCCGCTCTTCGCCTGCCGGTCGCTCTCGGGCAGGCGCGCGCTCTACTCTCTGCCGCACACGGTGTACGGCGGCGCGGTGGGCGAGGACCGCGTGACCGAGGAGGCGCTCCTCGCGGCGGCGAAGGGCCTCGGCCTCGGGCCGGTCGAGCTCCGGAACCGGTACGCGGGGCTCATCGACCTCCCCCGCGTCGAGGGGTTCGTCACGTTCGAGAAGGCGTTGCCGGCGACCGTCGCGGAGGTCAGGAAGACCTTCCCGAAGAAGGCGCGCGAGGCGATCAACCAGGCGACGAAGCGGTGGAAGCTCGAGGCCGACTTCGCGGCCGACCTGGACACCTTCTACGACCTGCTCGCCGCCTCCTACAAGAGCCTCGGCACCCCGGTCTTCCCGAAGCGGATGTTTGAGGCCCTGATCCGCCGCTTCCCCGGCGCGACCTCGACGCTCGTCGTGCGCCACGAGGGGCGCCCGGTCGCGGGCGTGCTCTCGGTCGTCTTCCGGTCGATCATGATGCCGCTCTGGAGCGGCGAGATCCCGGACGCGACCGGCCTCAAGGCGAACAACTACAAGTACTACCGCCTCATGGAGCACGCGGTCGAGCGCGGCCTCACGCGCTTCGACTTCGGCAGGAGCCGCCTCTCCAACGAGGGCGTGGTCCAGTTCAAGTGCAACCAGGGGTTCGAGGCGGAGCCGCTCCCCTACCAGTACGACGGCCCGGAACGGAACGGGACCACCGACCCGAACCGCGGCCTCTTCCCGAAGATCCGCAAGGTCTGGAACAGGCTCCCCGCCCCGGTGGCGCGGGCGCTCGGCCCCAAGCTGGTCCGGTACTTCCCGTGACGCCCGCCCGGAGGACCCCCTCATGCTGAGACTGATCTTCGTCCTCGCCGCCTTCGCCGCGGGCGCCACGCTCGGGCTCGGGAACGCGGTCTACGCGAGCTGCTTCTTCATCTGGAACGACATCTTCCGCCCGGTCTGGTTCGCGCGGCGCCACCCGATCCTCGAGGCCATGCACCCTGTGCACGTCTGCACCGCGGTGCTCGCGCTCTCGATCATCCTGAGGCCGTGGAAGCGCCGGTGGAACATGGGCGCGACGGTCATCCTCGTGTCCCTCGGCTGGTTCTTCATCTGCGCGCTCTGCGCCGAGTACCGCGATCTCGCGCTCGACAAGACGATCACGGTCACGAAGTACTTCATCCCCCTCGCCTTCATCTCCGCGACCCTGTGGACCCGCGACGCGCAGAGGCTCTTCCTCTACACGCTCGCGGGCTCCGTCGGGATCTGGATGGCGCACCACGGCCTCCTCGGGATCCTGCGGATGGAGCCGATCATCGACATGGCGATCCCCGGCGGCCAGATGACGGACCGGAACGACTTCCTCGTCGCCGGCACGGCCTGCATCCCGATGATGATCTACGCGGCCTTCCACTACAAGGGCCCCCTCCAGTCGTGGGTACGGCTGGGCACCAAGGCCGCGACCGTCTTCGCGGTCTTCGCGGGGGTCTTCAGCCTGTCGCGCGGCGCGATCCTCGGGTTCGCCATGCTGCTCGTCTGGTACTCGTTCCTGACGGGCCGGTTCTTCCGCCGCGCGGCCCTCGGTGCGGCCATCGCGGTCGCCGCGGTCCTGCTCATGCCCGAGTTCGTCTGGCAGCGCATGTCCACGATCGAGACCAGCCAGTACCAGACGGAGGGCTCGGCCAAGAACCGGATGGAGCACATGACCGTCGCGGTCAAGATGACGCTCGACTACCCGCTGACCGGCGTCGGCGCCGACAACTTCCCGATCGTCTCCAACCGCCACTCGGTCTTCGCGGCCGAGCCGCACAGCCTCTGGCTGAAGTGCTCCTCCGAGTACGGCCTGCCGATGCTCGTCTTCTTCATCCTCGTGGTCGGGCTCCTCCTGATGCGACTCCGCAAGCGCGCCGCCCTCTTCCGGTCGCTCGGCGACAAGGACGGCGAGGCGATGGCCACCGCCCTCAACTGCGCGCTCTTCGGGTTCCTCGCGACGGGCAGCTTCACGAGCCAGTTCCTCTCCGAGTACATGTGGGCGATCATCGGGCTCATCGGCGCGTTCCTCGCGACCCCGGTCGAGGCGGGGAAGATCCTCCCGACCGCCCCGCGGCCGGAGAACGCGGCCGTCGGGCTCAAGGCCGCCTGACCGCTCCCGATGCGGATCCTCACGGTGACGTCGCTCTTCCCGGGCGGGCCGCTCCCGGCGAACGGGGTCTTCGTGCTCCGCCGCGTGCAGGCGATGCGCGCGGAGGGTGCGGAGGTGCGGGTGATCTCGCCGCAGCCGTGGGTTCCCCCGGGCCCCCTCCCTTCCGACTACAGGGACCTGCGCGCGATGCCCAGGGCGGAGGAGGTCCAGGGCGTCCCGGTGCGCCGCCCGCGCTACCTCATGCTCCCGAAGATCGGGATGTGGTTCCAGGACCGCGCCTACGCGCGCGCTCTCCTGCCGGCGCTCCGAGAGGAGGCGGCGCGCTTCCGCCCCGACGTGATCGACGTGCACTACCTCTATCCCGACGCGTGCGCGGTCGCGCGCGTGGCGAGGGAGCTCGGGATCCCGTACATCGTCTCCGCGCGCGGGAGCGACGTGAAGCGGATCGCGAGGATTCCCGCGATCGCGCGCCGCATCCGCGTCGCATTGGGGGGGGCCCGGGGGACCGTCGCGATGTCCAAGGACCTCGCGGCGGCGCTGCGCCCCTTCACGGACGGCGACATCCGCGTGATCCCGAACGGCGTGGATGCCACGGTCTTTCATCCGCGCGACCGCGCGGAAGCGCGCCGCGCGCTCGGGCTTCCGGTCGAGGGGCGGCGCATCGTGTGCGTGGGCCGGGTGGACGACGTGCACGGGCAGGACCTCCTGCTCGAGGCGCTGCGCCACCCCGATGCGCCGATGGACATCGTGCTCGACATCGTGGGCGAGGGCGAGTTCGAGGCGTTCCGCCGGCGCGCGACGGAGATGGGGCTCTCGCATCGCGTGCGGGTGATGGGCCCGGTGCCGCCGTCGCAGGTGCCGCTCTGGTTCTCGGCGGCGGACGCGTCGGCGCACCCCGGGCGCTGGGCGGGCTCGCCGAACGCGGTCCTGGAGTCGCTCGCGTGCGGGACGCGGTGCCTCGCGAGCGACATCCCGGAGATGCGCGAGGCGTTGCCGTCGCGCGCGGAGGGCGTGCTGGCGCCGCGGACGCC
>JAKLKT010000052.1 GCA_023150495.1 Planctomycetota bacterium | reverse complement strand
CGCTGTGCGCCGCGTGCAACCCCGACTACTGGGCGTTCTCCGCCGGCTCCGGGGGCACCAAGGGTGTCGTCGTCTACGTCTCGGACAGCCCCGTGGACGAAGCCGACGAGCTTCTCGTGACCGTGGATTCGGTGGAGCTCGTCGGGCCGGAGGGGCCCGTCGCGCTCTCGTCCGCGCCGCAGCGGATCGAGCTGCTCTCGCTCCGGAACGGACGGCGGGCGCTCCTCGCCTCCGGGGAGGTGCGCGAGGGCACCTACGATCGCGTCGTCCTCCGCCTCTCCTCCTCCCGCGGAGCCCACCACCTCTCCGTCGGCGGCGCGGTCCGCGAGCTGGAAGTCGAGGACCCGGTCGTCGCGATCGACGGCCCGTTCGAGATCGTCGAGGACACGGACCTCCTCGTCGACTTCAACGCGCGCATGTCGCTCCTCGGCGACACGCTCCGCCCGGTGTGCACCGCGGCCGACCTCGCCACCGCGCGATTCCTCGACGGCTCCGTCGTCGACGAGCGCGGCGCGCCGGTCGCGGGCGCTGTCGTGAGCGCGCAGCGCGGCGGCGACGAGGTCTGCTCCGGCCGCACCGACACGGACGGCGGCTACCGGCTCGGGCCGGTTCCCCCGGGCCCCCTCCGCATCGTGGCGACCGCCAGCGGCCGCGGGATCGCCACCGGGCCCGGCCCGGTCCTCGTGCTTCCTCCCGGAGACACGGGCGCCCTCGCGGGGCAGGCGACGGGCTCCTACGTCCGGCTGATGCAGGCGGGATCGCTGATCGCGGTCGCGGGTATCGAGGGCGGATCGTTCGCGTTCCGGAACGTGCCGAGCGGCTCCTACGAGCTCGAAGTCTGGGGGTCCGGGGGGCTCGTCGAGGTGCGTCCGGTCGAGCGCTGAGCCGCGTTGTCATAGGGCATGCGGTGGTGGGCGCTGCTCGTCCTTTGCGGCGTCGCGGCCGGCGAGGACGACCGGTTCGCGAAAGACGTCAAGAACCCCGCGCTCCAGAAGAGGATCAACGAGGCGATCGACAAGGGGGTCGCCTACCTGAAGTCGATCCAGCGGCCGGACGGGTACTGGGGCGGCCTCGAGGACCCGCAGCACTTCCTGCGCTGGAACGACCACTCGCAGACCGCGGGCATGACCGCGCTCTGCCTCTACGCGCTCGGGGCGTCGGGCGTCACGAAGGAGGACCCGGCGGCGCAGCGTGCGCTCAGCTTCCTCTTCGAGCACCGCGACTTCTTCGGCGGCGGGCTCGCGTGCGCGACCTACGCGAACGCGTGCCTCGTCCTCGCGCTCACACGGATCGATCCCGCGGCGTACCGGACGCCGCTCCACGAAGCCGCGGACCGGCTCGTCATGGGCCATCTCTCCGACGGGATGTGGACCTACACCCTCGAGCCCATGCGCACGGGCGCGCCGGCGCGCGCGGAGGACCGCACGGCGTGGCGCAAGGGGTCGACGGGCCTCAACATCCCCGACAACTCGAACACGCAGTTCGCGGTGCTCGCGCTCTGGGCGGCGCAGGAGATGGCGGACTACGAGGTGCCTCGCCACGCGTGGGAGGAGATCCGGAAGCACTTCCTCAAGTACCAGGAGAAGGACGGGGGCTGGCCCTACCGGAAGGTCAACCGAGTGTCGACGCCGACGATGACCGCGGCGGGGATCGTGTCGCTCGTCTACGCGGTCACGTCGCTCGACGGGAAGGACGGCGCCCTGCCGCGCGCGCGCAAGCACCCGGCGCTGAAACGCGCGTTGAGGCTCCTTCCGCTCACGCCCGAGGCGCGCACGCCGCTCGGGGGGCGCGGGGGCGCGTGGTTCGACTACTACCTCGTCTACTCGATCGAGCGGGTGGGGACCGTGCTCGGCCTCGACATCGCGACCTGGTACATCCCGGGCGCGCAGTGGCTCGTGGAGCGCCAGGGCGCGGACGGAAGCTGGGGGGGCGGCGGGGGCCGCGTGATGCCGGAGCCGCAGAAGACGAAGGAGGATGTGCAGACGCCCTACGAGACGTCGCTCGCGCTGCTCTTCCTCACGCGGGCGACGCGGCAGCTCGTGACGACGCGGCATGGCGGGAAGGCGGAGGGTCCGGTGACCGAGAACGGCGCTGCGCCGGACACGATCGAGGGGCTCTTCGACCTGTACGCGGCGACGAAGGCGGAGGAGCGCGAGGCGCTCGTGGCGAAGCTCGCGCGGAAGGAGGCGGTCGGCTTCGCGGTCGCGAAGCTGCGAGACGACCGGCAGCCGATCCGCGCGGCGGCGTTCGAGTTGCTGACGCGGCTCGTGGACCGGCAGTTCCTGTTCGACGCCGCCGCGGGCCCCGAGGAGCGCGAGGTGATGCTCGGTCCGATCGAGGCCTTCTGGAAGGAGAAGGGCGAGCGCCTCGTGTGGGACGCGGAGAAGGAGCGGTTCGTCCCCCGATGACGCGGTCTCCCCGACGCTCTCTGGGGCCGCTCAGCTGCGGCACCAATGCCGCACCCGCACGTCGTTAGTCGCTGCCACCCAACGACTTGCGTCTTAACAATCCGGAAAAGATGGAGCAGTGGGGAGGGAGGAGAGGAAGGTGCGGCCGTAGGACTTCGTCGCGATGCGGGGGTCGAGGATCGCCACCGTGCCCTCGTCGTCGTGAGCGCGGATCAGGCGCCCGAAGCCCTGCCGGAGCTTCAGGACGGCCTGCGGCAGCGAGTACTGCCTGAACGGGTCGCCGCCCTCCTCCTCGATCCGCTCGAGCCGCGCCTGCTGCAGGGGGTGGTCCGGCACCGCGAACGGAAGCCGCGTGATGATCACGAGGCGGAGGTTCCTGCCGCGCACGTCGATCCCCTGCCAGAACGTGTCCGTCGCGAAGAGCACGCAGTCGTCCCGCTCCCGGAACGCCGCCACGATGTCGCTCGTTCGCTGGTCGGCGCCCTGCCGCAGCACGTGGAGCCCGGCCTTCGCGAGGTCGTCCCCGATCGCCCGGTGCGCCCGGTCGAGCGCGCCGTACGACGTGAAGAGGACGAACGCTCCGCCCTTCGACCCGAGCACGAGCTTCCGGATCTCCGCCGTGGCCGCCGCCTCGTGCGCCGGGTCGCGCGGGTCGGGCATCCCCGGGTAGACGAGAAGGCGGCACTGCCGCTTGAAGTCGAAGGGGCTTCCGAGCGCGAGCTCGTCGGGCTCCTCGATGCCCACGCGCCGCTTGAAGTGCTCGAACGAGCCGGCCACCTGGAGCGTGGCGCTCGTCATCACGACGCACGGCACGCGCGAGAAGAGCGTCCGCCTGAGGATCGGCGCCACGTCCGCGGGCGCCGCGCGCAGCACCGAGTGCCCCCCGCGCCCCCCCGATTCCGCCCAGTAGACGTACTCGCGATCGAGCACGCCGTGGACGAGCCGGATCGCGTGCAGGTCCTCCTCCAGCCGGTCCGTCCGCGACTTCCACTCGAGCGCGAGACCCGGGTCCTCGATCGACGCGTGCCGGTCCCGCAGCTTGCCGAGCAGCCGCGCGAGCGGCTCCGTCAGCGGCTCCTCGAACGCGCCCGCGGCGCGGATGCGCTTCTCGCTCTCGCCCGCGCGGAAGCGGTCGACGCCCTCGAAGAGCCGCCGCAGCGCCCCGCGCGCCTCCTCGACGCCGTCGTAGAGGTCCGGGCCCACCTCGGCGCGGCCGAAGAGCCCGGTGCGGCGCTTCGCGCCCATGAACCGCCCGAGCACGCGCGCGATGCCGAAGGGCGAAACGCGCGCGCCGAAGTGCTCGGCCGCGTCGTCCTCGATCGCGTGCGCCTCGTCGAGCACGATGCACTCGTAGTCGGGCAGGAGCTTCACGCCCGCCTCGCGCAGCGCGAGGTCGGCGAAGACGAGCGCGTGGTTCGCGACGATGAGGCGCGCGGAGTACATCTCGCGCCGCGAACGCTGGTACGCGCAGGCGTCGTAGAAGCGGCACTGCTTGTGGAGGCAGTTGCCCGACTCCGCGCGGCACGCCTCCCACACGTCGGAGGACGGGCGGAACGGGATGTCCGCGAGGCTCCCGTCGGCGCTCGCCTCCGCCCACTCGCGGACGCGCCCGACCTCCTCCACCTTCGCAGGCTCCTCGAAGAGCCCGCGCGACTCCTCGAACGCCATCTCGGTGCGGCGCCGGCAGACGTAGTTCCCCCGCCCCTTCGCGAGGGCGACCTTCAGGTCCCGCATCCCGAGCGCGTCGAGGAGCATCGGGATGTCCTTGCCGACGAGCTGCTCCTGGAGCGCGATCGTGCGCGTGGCGACGACCACCGGTCCCCCGGACCCCCCCAGGTGAAGCAGCGCGGGGACGAGGTAGGCGAAGGATTTTCCCACCCCCGTCCCCGCCTCGACCACGAGGTGGCGGCCTTCGGAAAGGGCCGTCTCGACCGCCGCGGCCATGGAAAGCTGCTCCGGGCGCGGGGCGAAGCCCATGAGGGGCCCCGCCAAGGGGGAGCGGGGGCCGAGGAGGTCCGTCGCGGAGGGCACTTTCCGGGAATCCCGGGAATACGTTACGATCCTTGGTCCAGATGACGAGAACCTTCGCGCTCCTCCTCGTAGCGGCGCTCGCCGCCTGCGGTTCGACCGGCCGGAAGGAGAAGGCCGAGTCCCAGAAGGAATGGTCCCCGAAGTTCGAGCGGGCGAAGGCGCTCTACGAGGTCCGGGACGAGAAGAGCGGTGCCCGCGTCGGCTTCGTCGAGAAGACGACGTACGACGACGGCCGGGTCGTCTACTGGGTCACGGACGCCGACCGCACCGTGAAGCGCGGCTACATGACGCCGAACAACCGCGGCTACCGGTACGACTGGGTCGCGGGCGTGCGGTCGGAGAACGCCGAGTTCATCGGCGCCGACACCTTCCAGGCGAATGCGCGCAAGATCCTCGGGTACGGCCGCCCGGTGACGCTCAACGAGATCGCGTGGGAGGACCTTCTCAAGGAGTTCGAGGCGCCGGCGGGCGGCGGCAAGAAGGAGTGACGCTGACGGACGCCGAGGCCTCGAAGGCGGCGGCCTCCCGCTTCTCCGAAGCGGTCCTGAGGATCCTCGACGAGAAGCGGGCCGAGGACATCGTCTGGCTGGACGTCCGAGGCGTGACCGACGTCGCCGACGAGTTCCTGATCGCCACGATCCTCAACTCGCGGCAGGGCGGCGCGATCCTCGAGGCGTGCGAGAAGGAGGCGAAGCGCCTCAAGGTGTCGCGCCTCGGCGTGGAGGGCGGCGCGCAGTCGAGCTGGATCCTCCTCGACTACGGCTCGCTCGTCGTCCACCTGTTCCTGCCGGAGCAGCGCGCCTACTACGGCCTCGAGCACATCTGGTCCGACGCCAAGCGGAAGGACCTCGGTACGTAGTACGCCCATCGTCGCGCGCAAGTCATTGGCAGCCGAGGAGTTGGGAAGGCGGACTGCGGACTGAGGGGTCCGCGTTCCCGTGTGCTGCCGGCGCGGGGCGCCCGCTTTCGGTCGCCGCTCCAAGCCGGGCCGGGGCGGCTAGCTGCGACCTGTTCCAGGCCGGGCCGCGGGAGGGCGCGGAGGAGACCCCGGGGCGCCCGCCGATGCGGACTCTAGGGTCCGCACCCTGCCGTGGCAAGTCGTTGGCAGATAACGAGTTGCGTCGATCGAGGGGCGTACGTGGTACCGTGTCTAGCGGTAGCCGATGCCGCGGTCCTCGCAGGCGCCGAAGCAGCGGGGGCAGCGCTCCTGCCACTCGTGGCGGCCGTCGGGGAGCGCGTTCACCGAGGACTTCGTGACCTGCCCCGTGCCGGCGCAACGGTCGCAGGGCGTCGGGTTCACCATCACGACCTCGAACAGGTCGATCCGCTCCGCGGCATATGCCTTGAGCCACGAGGCGCGGGTGTTCGAGTCGTCGTACGCGGTCCACCACGCATCGGGGTCGCCGCGGATCTCGCGCTTGGTCGTCTGCCCGAGGGCCGCGCGCTTCGAGACGATGAACGTGCCGGCCCAGTAGGAAGCCCAGTGGAGCGCGCTCCTCGCCTTCGATTTCGCGAAGACCTCGAGCTCGTCGGGCGTCAGCCCGAGCCGGCGCGCCGTCCGCTCCTTCACGAGGTCCGGCAGCTCCGCGGTCGCCCAGGACTTCGCCTCCTCGAGCGTCGGCTTCTTCACGAGGAAGGCCCGGATCGTGCGGTCGAACTCGTCGTTCTTCACCGCGTGGTAGCGCGCCTGCTTCTGCTCGAACCACTGCTTCTCGAGCTCGGCGACGAGCTTCTCCGCGCGCCGCAGGGCCCCCGGGTTCTGCTGCCCGTAGGCGCGCACGTTCTCGATCGCCTGCGACCACTTGCCGTTGAGCACCGCCTCGCTCTTCTCCTTCGCGAAGACGCCGGCGGCGACGCGATCCTCGAGGTAGTCGCGCGAGGCGCCGAGCTTCTCGGCGACCGCGGCCGCGACCGAGGCGTCGAGAGCGATCGCCTTGTCGTACTGCTCCTTCGCCCCCTCGAAGCTCCCGATGTCGTAGAGGTAGTCGCCGAGGCGGCGGTGCTCCTCCGCGGTCTTCGGCGGCCGCCGCTCGAGGCTCCGCACGTACACCTCCTCGGGCGTATACGCCTCGCCCTCCTGGATCTTCACCTCCTCGACCCGGTCGATGCGGTCCTTCGGGTACGGCAGGAGGATCCCCTCGACGCGCATCCAGTGCGTGCCGTCCTCGTCGACGCGGTTCAGGAGCCCTCGCACGGATCCGCCGCCCTTGAAGCCGAGCTCCTGGCCGGGGATGAGCCCCTTCGCCTCGTCCTCGGTCAGCTCGAGCTTGTAGCCGATCCGCAGCTGCCGCGCGTCCTCGTCGACGAGGTCGGCCCACTTGATCGTGATCCGCCGCACGCGCCCGAACGTCTCGAACACGAACCCCTCGTCGTCGTGCGAGACGATCCAGCCGCTCATCGTGGCGAGCGGGTCCTTCTTCAGCCGGAACCGCGCGACCTGCCGGTCCTCCGCGCCCGCGACGGAGAGGAGGAGGAGGAGGAGGGGCGCAGCGGCTCTCTTCATGCGGGGTGCCATTCTAGAGACCCTATCGGCTGCGCGCGCGGACGCAGGCAGGGAAGGGTGGGGGCGGGGGGGAGGGATCCGCCCCCGGAGCCCCCGACCTCACCGGTAGCCGACGCCCCGGTCCTCGCAGGCGCCGAAGCAGCGGGGGCAGCGCTCCTGCCACTCGTGGCGGCCGTCGAGGAGCTGCGTGGTCGATGCCCTCGTGACCTGCCCCGTGCCGCCGCACCGGTCGCACGGCGTCATCGTCACCTGCACGACCTCGAAGAGGCCGACGCGCTCCGCCGCGTAGGCCTTGAGCCAGGCGGCGCGCGTGGTCACGTCGTCGTACTGCCGCCACCAGCCCTCGGGGTCGCCGCGGATGTCGCGCTTCGTGCTCTTGCCCGTCGATGCCCGCTTCGAGACGGCGAACGAGCCCGACCAGTAGGAAGCCCAGTGGGGCGCGCCCTTCCCCGGCGTGCCGGCGAGCGCCTCCGCCTCCGCGCCCTCGAGGTCGAGCCGGCGCGCCGTGCGGTCCATGAGGAGCCCCGGCAGCTCAGCCGTCGCCCACGCGGTCGCCTCCTCGAGCGACGGCTTCTTCCGCGCGAGCTGCGCGCGGACGAGCCGGTCGAACTCCTCGTGCTTGACCATGTGGAAGCGCGCCCGCTTCGCCTCGAACCAGCCCGCCTCGAGCTCGCCGATCAGGCGCTCGCCCCGCCGTCCCGCCTCGGGGTGCGCCTCGAGATACGCGCGGACCGCCGCGATCGCCTCGCGCCACCGGCCGTTCAGGCAGGCATCGGCCTTCGCCTTCCCGAACGCCTCGGCGGCAGCCTTGTCCTCGAGGTACTCACGCGAGGCGCCCACGCGCGCCGCGACCGCGGCCTCGAGGCCGGGATCGAGCTTCAGCGCCTCCTCGTAGTGCTGCCGCGCCGCGTCGAAGTTGCCGACGTCGTAGAGGTAGTCCGCGAGGCGGCGGTGCTCCTCCGCGGTCCCCGGCGGACGCCGCGAGAGCCGCCGCGCGTAGACCTCCTCCTCGCCGTACGCCTCGTCCTCCCCGATCTTCATCGCGTCGAGCCGCGCGACGCGGTCCTTCGGGTAGGGCAGGAGGCTGCCCTTCACGCGCATCCAGTGCGCGCCGTCCTTGTCGATGCTGTGGAGGAGCCCGCGAACGGAGCCGCCGCCCTCGAGATGCAGCTCGTGGCCGTCGATGATCCCCTTCTCCTGCTCCTCGGTGAGGTCGAGGCCGTAGCCGACGCGGAGCTTCCTCGCGTCCTCCTCGACGAGGTCGGTCCACCTGACCGTGAGGCGGCGGTCCCGCGCGAGCGACTCGACGACGAGCCCCTCCTCGTCGTGCGAGACCACCCAGCCGCTCATGGTCGCGAGCGGGTCCTTCCGCAGACGGAAGCGTGCGAGCTGGCCCTCCCCGGCGGGTGCCGTCGCGACGAGGAGAAGGAGCGGCAGCAGGCGACGCGTCATGCGTGTACCCCCGTCCCTAGGACGGTGCCCGGAGGCCGCCCGGACGCGAAAAAGGGGGGGCCGGGGGGCGCGGTCCGAGGCCGGCCCCCCGGAGCCCCCCCGAGTCCTACAGGAACAAGGGCGCGAAGATCAGGGACACGATGCTCATCAGCTTGATGAGGATGTTGAGGCTCGGCCCCGCCGTGTCCTTGAACGGGTCGCCGACCGTGTCGCCGACGACCGCCGCCTTGTGCGCCGGCGATCCCTTGCCGCCGTGCTGCCCGCTCTCGATGTACTTCTTGGCGTTGTCCCACGCTCCGCCCGCGTTCGCCATGAAGATCGCGAGCAGGACGGAGGAGAGGAGCGAGCCCGCGAGCATCCCGCCGACGGCGAGCTTGCCGAGGCCCGGGCAGAGGCCGACCGCGATCGGGATCACGACGGCGAGGAGCCCCGGCACGATCATCTCGCGGAGCGCGCCGCGGGTCGCGATCGCGACGCAGCGGGCGTAGTCCGGCGTCGCGCGGCCTTCCATGAGCCCCTCGATGTCGCGGAACTGGCGCCGGACCTCGCCGATCATCGCGTAGGCCGCGCGGCCGACCGCCTTCATCGCGAGCGCGCTGAAGAGGAACGGCGCGGCGCCGCCGATGAGGAAGCCCGAGAACGTGGCGATGTCGATGATGTCGAGCGCGGGGATGCCGGTGACCGTCTTGTAGGTGTAGAAGAACGCGAGCGCCGTGAGCGCCGCGCTGCCGATCGCGAACCCCTTGCCGATCGCCGCGGTCGTGTTGCCGAGCGCGTCCAGCGAGTCGGTGCGCTGGCGGACCTCGGGCGGGCAGTGGCTCATCTCGGCGATGCCGCCGGCGTTGTCGGCGACCGGGCCGTAGGCGTCGACCGCGAGCGAGATCCCGAGCGTCGCGAGCATGCCGACCGCCGAGATGCCGATGCCGTAGAGGCCGCAGAAGTAGTAGGAGCCGAAGACCGCGACCGCGATGAGGAGGACGGGCAGCGCGGTCGACTGCATGCCGATCGCGAGGCCGTGGATGATGTTCGTCGCCGCGCCCGTCTCGCTCTGCGCCGCGATGTCCCGCGCGTGCCGCTTCTCGACGGACGTGTAGTACTCCGTGACCTTCCCGATGATGATGCCGAGGACGAGGCCCAGCGCGATCGAGAAGTAGATGCCCCACTGGCCCGTGTAGGGCGACTCGTGGATCACGATCTTGTCGTAGCCCATGACCTTGAAGAGCCCCGCGGTCGCGCCCGCGAAGACGATCGAGGCCACGAACATCCCGGTGAAGATCGCGCGCGAGAGGCCGCGCTCGTCGTTCGTCCGCACGAAGAACGTCCCGACGATGCTCGAGAGGATCCCGACGGCGGAGACGACGACGGGCAGGAGGATGAGCTTGGCCCGCTCGTCGGAGAGCGCCTCGGCGGCGAGGTTGGGGTCCTGGTAGGCGAAGCCGAGCGCCATCGCCGCGATGATCGAGCCGACGTAGCTCTCGAAGAGGTCGGCGCCCATGCCGGCGACGTCGCCGACGTTGTCGCCGACGTTGTCGGCGATCACCGCGGGGTTCCTGGGGTCGTCCTCGGGGATGCCCGCCTCGACCTTGCCCACGAGGTCCGCACCGACGTCGGCGGCCTTCGTGTAGATGCCGCCGCCCACGCGCGCGAAGAGGGCGATCGACGAGGCGCCGAGGCTGAAGCCGAGGAGCTCGTTCGCGTTGAGGAGGTGGTCGCCCCCGCGCCACAGCGAGAGGAGGACGATGCCGAGGAGCCCGAGGCCGACCACGGAGAGCCCCATCACGCTGCCGGACGAGAACGCGATCCGGAGCGCGTCCGCGATGGACGTGCGCGCGGCCTCCGTCGTCCGGACGTTGGCGTTGGTCGCCGTCCGCATCCCGATGTAGCCGGCGAGCACCGAGCAGAGGGCGCCGAGGATGAAGCAGATCGACGTGCCGCCGGCCCGGCCGCGGCCGAGCAGGAGGTCGCCGAGCTTGCCCTCCTTGATTAGGCCCATGAAGGGCGCCCACCCCCCCCCGTCCACGAAGACCGTGAGGACGAGAGCGAGGATCGCGACGAAGAAGACGAGGATCGTGTACTCGGTCCTCAGGAATGCCATGGCCCCCTGGCGGATGGCCCCGTGGATCCGGGCCATCTCCTCCGTGCCGGCGGACCAGGCGCGGATCTTTCCCGAGAAGAGCATGGCGACGGCCAGCGCCGCGACCGCGCAGCCGCCCGACACGAGGAAGAACGTCCGATCGGACGCCCCAAGGAGATCCATCGTCAAGGCGAGACCCTTCCGGAGCGCGCCTTTCGAGGCATTCCCGGACAGCGGGAAAAAATCCCTCGAAAAGGCATAAGTTGTTGTTGGGAAACGGGAAAGGCTACCGGTCGACCCCTGCGAGTCAAGCAAACCTGACACCTGCTCCCGACTTATGTATGTGAGGACCGCACGCGACTCGCCCCCCCTGGCCCTGGCCCTTCTCCTGGCGCTCTCCGCGGCCCTGCTCGGGGCCCTCGCCTTCGCGGCGTCCACTCCCCGTGCCGGGCATCGGACGGCGCCAGCCGCCCTCCTGCCCGACCTGAACACCGCTCCGGAGCGGCACCTCATCCTGCTCCCCGGCATCGGCCCGGCGCGGGCGCGGGCCATCGTGGAGGAGCGCACACGGGGCCCCTTCGAGACCATCGGCGACCTCTCCCGGGTCCGGGGCATCGGCCCGGCCACGACGGCGGCGCTCGCTTCCCTCGTGAGCGCGCCGTCGCGGCCGCCCGCGCGCGTCAGGGAAGGCGATCCATGATCTCGATCCCGTGGAACATCCCCGCGACGTCGGCCTGGGTCATATCGCGCCT
>JAKLKT010000051.1 GCA_023150495.1 Planctomycetota bacterium | reverse complement strand
CTCGCCCGCGGCAGCGGCCGTCCCCCGACCCGCGGCGGGTCATGGAGCCGGCGGTCGGACTCGAACCGACAACCCCCGGTTTACAAAACCGGAGCTCTGCCCTTGAGCTACGCCGGCGAACCTGCGCGCGATTCTATGCCAAGGCGGCGCCGCGGGAGCGCGCCCCGCCGGCCGGCGAGCGGCCCGCTCCGGGATGGCGCAGTTCTAGGCGCGGTCCCGGCCGAAGCCTAGAATCCAGTGCTTAACCAGATGGCCAAGGGCATCGAGTTCGGGCGGGGGCAGATCTACGCGTCCGATGCGTTCGTGAGGGTGGAGGGCCCCGGCCACCTCCTTCCCGCCGATGTCGGCCGCCAGGCGGCGTTCCTCGCCCGCCATGCCCAGGGCTGGGGCGAGCGGGTCCGGCGGATCGTGTCCTTCGCGCTCTCCGCCTCCTCGATGCCCTTCCTCGCGGCCATCCGCGACGACCTCGGCATCCGCGCGCTCTTCGCCTCGATGCGCGGCTACAGCCACGACCGCCTCGACTTCCTCGGACAGGAGTACTTCGAGCGCTGGCTGCTGCCGCGCCTCGACGAGGGCCGCGTCGCGCGGCTCAAGGCCCGGATCGCTGCCGGGGAGCGCGTGGTCCTCGTGAGCGGCTGGCTCGACCACGTCGTGCGCCCGATCGCCCGCCACCTGGGAGTCGACCGGATCCTCTGCAACCGGCTCGAGTTCCGCGACGGCAGGGCGACCGGCCGGCTCCTCGACCCGATCATCCCCTCGCGCGGTCGCCACCTGCCGAAGGATTCCGTGGTCCAGCCGACCGCCGCCGACCGCCGGAGGGCCCCGGCCATCGTCGTGTTCGAGGACGGGCGGATCCTCGAGCCCTTCTCGCTGCGGGAGACGCTCCGGGGGAGGCAGATGCTCCTCATCGGCGTCACCGGCTTCATCGGGAAGGTCTGGCTCGCGAACGTCCTCCAGGCGCTCCCGGAGATCGGCAAGGTCTACTGCCTCGTGCGCCGGCGCGGGAGCGCGAGCGCGAAGGCGCGGTTCGAGCGGCTCCTCGCCGAGTCGCCCGTGCTCCGAACGATCCCGCAGGAGATCGTGACGGGGAGGATCGAGGTCGTCGAGGGCGACATGTGCGAGCCGGGGCTCGGCCTCGACCCCGCCACGCGCGACCGCCTCCAGCGGTCGCTCGACGTGATCGTCAACTCGGGCGGGCTCACGGAGTTCATGCCCGACGTGCGCCTCTCGCTCGCGAGCAACGTCGACTCGACGATCCACGCGGTCGAGTTCCTGCGCGGCTGCGACCACGCGTCGCTCCTGCACCTCTCGACGTGCTACGTCGCGGGACGCCGCTCCGGGCGCATCGCCGAGCGCGCGGCGAGGGACCTCACCCCGGCGGGCGCCAAGGGCTTCGACGTCGAGGACGAGCTGCGCGAGCTGCGCCTGCTCATCGCCGCGAAGGAACGGGAGTCGGAGAAGCCCGACCTCTTCCCGAACATCCGCCCGCACTCCGGCAAGCAGATGAGCGACGTCCAGATGCGGAAGGCCCGCGAGCGCTGGCTCCGCGCGGAGCTCACGCGCCTCGGCATGGAGCGCGCGCAGCGCTTCGGCTGGACGAACACGTACACGTACACGAAGGGCCTCGCCGAGGCGCTGATCGAGGCGCGCGGCTCGGACCTGCCGATCGCGATCGTCCGCCCGTCGATCGTCGAGAGTTCGGACAGGGACCCGTTCCGCGGCTGGAACGAGGGCGTCAACACGTCGACGCCGCTCACCTACCTGCTCGGGATGCCCTTCCGGCTGCTCCCGACGCGGCCCGGGCTCCGCCTCGACGTCGTCCCCGTCGATCTCGTCACGCGCGGCATGAACCTCATCGCCGCGGCGCTCGTCCGGCGCACGCACCACCGCTGCTACCAGCTCGCGACGTCGGTGCGGAACCCGCTCGGGATCGCGCAGTCGATCGAGCTCACCTGCCTCGCGCACCGCCGCTACTACCAGGGCCGGCCGGGGTTCGACGCCTGGCTCCGCACCGAGTTCGAGGCGCTGCCGGTCTCCCGCTTCCGCTACCGCGCGTTCTCGGCGCCGGGCCAGCTCGCGGTCGTGCGCACCCTGCGCCGCCTCCTCCCGCTCCTCGTGCTGAAGCGCGCGGAGAGGAGTCTCGAGAAGGTGGAGAAGATCGTCGAGCTCTACGAGCCCTTCATCCACGACAACGACTACGCGTTCGAGGCGGACAACGTCGCGCTGCTCGACGCGGCGCTCGTGCCGGAGGAGCGGGAGGAGTTCGGCTACGACGCGTCGGGCATCGACTGGCCGAAGTACTGGATCGAGACGCACATCCCCGCGCTCCGCAAGTGGTCGTATCCGCTGATCGAGGGGCGCCCGGTCGAGGGCTAGCATGCGGGCGGGCGATCGGGGGTGGGCGGCGGGAGGGGGGGCGGCGCCTTGGCCATCCTCCTGACCGGCGGCACGGGGTACATCGGCAGCTACGTCGTCGCCCGGCTGCTCGAGGCGACGCCGGAGCCGCTGCTGCTCCTCGCCCGCAAGGCGTCGAAGGAGGGGCTCTGGCGCGCGTTCCAGATGCACCTCGACGCGGCGTCCTTCGCGAAGGCGCTCCGCGACGGGCGGATCAGGGGGGTTGCGGGGGACCTGACGGCGCCGGGCTTCGGCCTCGACGCCGAGGCGATCGCGCGCCTCGCGAAGGAGACCGACTCGATCATCCACATCGCGGCCTCGCTCAACCGGAAGTCGGAGCGCGCCTGCCTCAACACGAACCTCAGGGGCACCCTCCACCTGATCGAGCTCGCGCGGCGCGCGCAGGACGACCACGGCCTCCGCCGCATCAGCCACGTCTCGACCGTCGCCGTCGCCGGGCAGCGGCAGGACGAGGTCGTGAAGGAGGACGGCGCGATCGACTGGGAGCGGCCCGACTACGACCCCTACGCCCGCACGAAGAAGTTCTGCGAGTACATGATCACGCGGCTCCTCCCCGAGGTGCCGCGGACGATCTTCCGGCCGAGCGTCGTCCTTGGCGACAGCCGGCGCCCCGAGACGACGCAGTTCGACATGGCGAAGGCGTTCGTGTTCCTCGCGCGGCTCCCCTTCCTGCCGCTGCGCCGGGACGACCGGATCGACATCGTGCCCGTCGACTACGTCGCGGACGCGATCGCGACGATCCACCTGCGCGAGCCCGCGCCCCACTCGATCTACCACCTCGCCGCCGGCGTGGAGGCCCCGACCTACGCGGAAGTGACCGCCGCGGTCGCCGAGGCGCGCCGGAAGTCGCCGCCCTGGTTCTGGCCGTGGGCCGAGAGGCCGTTCGCCGGGACGGCGCGGTTCCTCGCCGGGTTCCGCGGCACGGGCGTCGGGAGCGCGGCCGCCCGCCTCCAGGTCTTCATGCCCTACCTCACGTACAACACGGTCTTCGACAACACGCGGGTGGCGGAGGCGCTCGGGAGGAAGCCCGCCCGCTTCCCGGAGTACTGCGCGCGGCTCCTCGAGTGGTGCCTCGCGCACAAGTTCGAGTACCCCTACGTGGACCTCCCCCGGGACCCCCTCCCTTCCGCGGAGCAGGGCCGATGATGGACCTCGTCCTCGAGGCATGGATGACCTCCCTCATCGAGGCGAGCAAGCTGCGCTACGTCCTCGGCGGGGGCGACCGCTGGAAGCCCGGCCGGCCGCTGAAGCTCCTCTTCGTCGGCTACAACGGCGCGCGGAACACCGGCTCCGACGTCCGCGTGGACGGCATGGTGAGCCAGATCCGCCACGTCCTCGGGGAGAGCAACGTCGAGATCTCCGTGGTCTCGCAGGACTTCTCGCTCACGAAGGGGTACTTCGGCGGCGCGAGGCTCGTGAAGCTCCAGGACATCTTCCCCCCCTTCCTCTTCCGCGAGGTGCCGAAGCACGACGGCGTGATCGCGTGCGAGGGGTCGATGTTCAAGAGCAAGTTCGCGGACGCGCTCACCGTGATGATGGTCGGCGCGCTCGGCATCGCATCGGCCTACAACAAGGTCTCGGTCGGGTACGGCGGGGAGGCCGGGCACATGAATCTCTTGCGGCGCTGGATGGTGATGCGCTACTGCCGGGACACCCTCGTCGTCACCCGCAGCGAGGAGTCGCGCGCGCTGCTCGGGGAACTCGGCGTGCCGTCGGAGCTCGGCACCGACACCGCGTGGACTTTCGAGCCGCATCCGCCGGCGTACGGCGAGGAGCAGCTCAGGAAGGCGGGCTGGAAGGGGGAGCCCATCCTCGTCCTCTGCCCCATCAACCCGTTCTGGTGGCCGGTCAAGGCTTCGGTCGGCAAGGCGATCCTCCGGCTCTTCGGCGCGTACAAGGAGAGCCACTACCGCTCGATCTACTTCCACAGGTCGGGCCCCTCGGTCGACGCCGCCTACGAGCGGTACCTCGACGCCTACGCGAACGCGACGAGGGCGTTCCGCGAGCGCCGGAAGGTCTTCCCGGTCCTCGTCGCGATGGAGCAGCTCGACGCGCGCGCGTGCCGGCGGATCGCCGAGAAGCTGGGCAATGCGCCGGTCTTCAGCTCGAGCGACTACGACATGTACGAGCTCGTCTCCATCGCGCGCAAGGCCGACCTCATGATCTCCTCGCGCTACCACGGCATCGTGACGACCATGCCCGCGCTCGTCCCCTCCGCCGGCGTCACCATGGACGAGCGCATCCGGAACCTCATGCGGCAGCGCGGGCAGCCGCAGTACTCGCTCGAGTGCGACGATCCCGAGCTCGAGGGCAGGATCCTCGCGACCCTCGAGGACCTGCACGAGGGCGCGGAGCGGGTCCGGGAGGGGATCGGGAGGACCGTCGTCGTCCACCTGAAGGAGATGGCGAAGATGGGCGCCTACTTCGAGGACAACGTCAGGAAGCTCTACCCCGACTTCCCCGCGAGGAGCGGCGTCCACGGATGGCGGGAGTACCTGCCGCCTCTCTCGCCGGGCCTCGAGAAGCTCGTCGAGCGCTACGGTTGAACTTCCTCGAGCGGATCCACTCGAGCCTCATCGAGGGCGGCGACCGCCCCGCCGTCCGCGAGGGCCCGCTCGCCGTGCGCGCGCGCGACCTCCTCGCGACGGTCGCCTCCGCGCGCGCGTTCCTGCGGCACGCGGGCGTGAAGCCCAAGGACCGCGTGGCGCTCTGGGGCGACAACAGCGCGCGCTGGACGGCGCTCGACCTCGCGATCATGGGCGAGGGCGCGATCACCGTGCCCTTCTACGGACGCCAGCCCGCGAAGGACGTCCTCCGGATGGTCGCGGACTGCACGCCGTCGCTCCTCCTCTGCGACACGCGCGAGCGGCTCGACGCGCTCGGGTCGGGCTGCCTCTTCGCGGAGGCGGGCGGGGAGGGAAAGGTCGAGGAGCCCCTCCCCCGCGCCCCCTCCGATCCGGTGCGGATCGTGTACACGTCCGGCACCTCGGGCGAGCCGAAGGGCGCCGTCTTCAACCTCGGGAACGTCGACTTCATGCTCCCGCGCGTGCTCTCCCGCGTCGAGGAGGTGATGGGCGGTCCGGCGAGGGACGAGCGCGTCTTCCACTACCTCCCGTGCTGCTTCGCGGGGTCGTGGATCCTCATGCTCGCCTGCCTCGCCCGCGGGACGGAGCTCGTCTTCTGCACCGACCTCGAGAAGCTGAAGGAGGAGATGCGCGCGGCGGATCCGCACTGGATGCTCAACGTGCCGCTGCTGCTCGAGCGGATGCGGACCGGCATCGAGCGGCAATTGGGGGGGTCCGGGGGACCGAAGGCGTGGCTCTGGAAGCGGCCGTTCGGGCGGCGCCTCCTCGCCCCGCTGATCCGGCGGAGGATCGCGCCGTCGCTCCGGGCGCTCATCTGCGGATCGGCGCCGCTCGCCGAGGAGACGCAGCGGTTCTTTATGATGCTCGGGTTGCCCGTGCTCCAGGTCTACGGCCTGACCGAGACGACGGCCATCTGCACGATGGACCGGCCCCATGCCGTCGCGCCCGGCCGCGTGGGGAGCGCCGTCGACGGCTGCGAGATGAAGGTGGACGGGAAGGGCGAGATCCACGTCCGCGGGCCCAACGTGTTCCCCGGCTACTGGGGCAGGGAGCCGCAGGGCGAGTGGCTCGCGACCGGCGACCTCGGGGATGTCGACGCGCAGGGGCGCTGGAAGATCGTCGGCCGCGCGAAGTACGTGATCGTGCTGTCCTCGGGCCACAACGTCCCGCCCGAGCCGATCGAGGAGAAGCTGTCGGAGCTCGGCCAGGTGATGCTCGTGGGCCACGGACGGAAGTTCCTGTCGCTCCTCGTCGCCGGCGAGCACGGGAACGCGGACCTCGCGATCGCCGCGCTCAACAGGGACCTCCCCCACTACAAGCAGGTGCGCGCGTACCGGCGCTGCCCGCCCTTCACGGTCGAGGATGGGCTCCTGACCGCGAACGGGAAGCTCCGGCGCGACGCGATCCTCGCGCGGCACGCGACGGCGATCGAGGAGATGTACCGGTGATCCGCACGAAGCTCGAGAACGGCGTGCTCGAGGTCGAGCTCTGCCGCGAGCCCATGAACGAGATCGGGCGGGAGATGCTCGCGGCGCTCGAGAAGGTCGATCTCGGGGGCGCCCGGGCGGTCGTCCTCTTCAGCTCGCTCAAGCAGGGGTTCTGCGCGGGCGCCGACCTGCGCGAGCTCTACCACGCGGGCAGGGAGATGAAGCCCGCCGAGCGGCGGAAGGGCGTCCGCGACTTCCTGAAGCGGATCCACGCCTTCCTGAACCGGCTCGACGAGGCGCCCGTGCCGACGGTCGCGGCGGTGCACGGCGCGGTCTTCGGCGGCGGGCTCGAGCTCGCTCTCGCGTGCGACCTGATCGTCGCCGACCGCTCGACGCGGTTCGCCTTCCCGGAGCTCCGGCTCGGCCTCGTGCCGGGGTTCGGCGGGATCCCGCGGCTGAAGCGGGACGTGCCGAACTCCCTCGTGCGCGACCTGCTCTTCACGGGCCGCTCGATCAACGCGGAGAAGGCGCTCCAGGCGGGCCTCGTGGGCCAGGTGGTGGCGGAGGGGCAGGCGGTCCGGGCGGCGCGCGCGACCGCGGCGCAGATGGCGAAGTTCGACCCGGAGACCGCGGCGGCGGCGAAGCGCTTCATCAAGCCGTTCCCGAAGGAGGAGCTGATGCGCGAGATGGAGCTCTTCCTCGAGCTCTTCGAGCGCCCGGTGGTCCAGGAAGCCCTCCGGAAGTTCGTCGAGGACAAGGGCCCGATGCCCTACCTCCCGTAGCGGTACGGTGCCAGGCTCCGTACCGCTAATAACCTCGTTGCCACCCCCGCGCCGCGCCGCAAGGCCCGTGCGGTAGGCTGTGGGTCCACGCAGCATCCCATGCGAACGCAGGAACAGACCGAGAACGAGCTCCTCGACCTCGCCGCCGCCCACTTCAAGGTGGACCGGAAGAAGCTCCGCCCCGAGGACGACATCTTCCAGAAGCTCGGGATCGACAGCCTCCAGGCGCTCGAGCTCCTGACGAAGCTCGAGCGGCACTTCGGCGTCGAGCTTCCCGACTACGAGCTGCAGGGCGTGAGCGACTTCAGGACGCTCGCCGAGCGCATCCACGTCCGGCTGTGATCGACCTCGACCGCCACTCCTCGCTCGGGAGCATGCTCCGGGAGGCCCTCGACCGGTACGAGGACGACCTCTGCCTCATCGAGGCGGACCGCGACCGCGAGCGCTGCCGCCTCACCTATGCCGAGGTGCGCGCGGCGCGGGGCAGGCTCGCGGGCGCGCTCGCCGCGGGCGGCGCGCGCCGCGTCGCGATCCTCATGACGAACCAGTCGAAGTGGCACCTGGCCGCCGCCGCCGCGCTCCACGTCGGCGCGACGGTCGTGCCGCTCGACCCGAAGCTCTCGCCCGACGAGCACGCCGCACTCCTGAAGCACGCGGGCGCCGACACGCTCTTCGTCGAGCAGCACCTCCACAGGAAGCTCGCCTACGACGGCAAGGCGATCGTGACCGAGGCGCCGCCGGGCTTCGATCTCCGCGGCGCGCGCCGTTTCGAGGAGTGCGAGGGCGAGGAGCCCCCTCCCGTCGACCGCGCCCGCGGCGACATCGCCTGCATCGTCTACTCCTCGGGCACCGGCGGCCGGCCGAAGGGGTGCATGCTCACCCACGGCAACTACCTGTCGCAGCTGAAGGCGCTGCTCGGGAAATTCACCTTCGAGCGCGGCGACCGCTACCTCTCGATCCTCCCGACGAACCACGCGATCGACTTCATGTGCGGGTTCCTCGGCCCCTACGCGTGCGGCGCGACGGTCGTCCATCTGCGCACGCTCCGCCCCGAGTTCGTCCGCGACGCCTTCCCGCGCTACCGGATCGCCTACGCGGCGCTCGTGCCGATGCTCCTCCGGAACCTGCAGACGGGCCTCGAGGAGAAGTTCAAGGCGATCTCCGGCCCCCGGAGCCCCCTCTTTTCCACCCTCCGGTGGCTGAACCGCATCCTCACGCGGCGTCGTCCGCATCTCGGCCTCTCGAGGCGTCTCCTGAGGCCGGTGCACAGGGGGTTCGGGGGCAGCCTCAAGGCGTTCTTCGCCGGCGGCGCCTTCACCGACCCGGCCATGCTCCGCTTCTTCTACGACCTCGGGATCCAGGTCGCGAACGGCTACGGCCTCACCGAGGCGGGCACGGTCGTCACGCTCAACGACATGGCCGACTACCGGCCGGACACGGTCGGCCGCCCGCTCGACGGCACCGAGGTGAGGATCGCCGACGCGGGCCCGGACGGGATCGGCGAGGTATGCGTCAGGGGGCCGACGGTGATGGCGGGGTACCTGAACGACCCCGAGCTGACGGCGCAGACGATCGAGGGCGGCTGGCTCCGGACGGGCGACCTCGGCCGGCTCGACCCCACGGGCCACCTCCGGCTCTTCGGCCGCCGGAAGAACATGATCGTGACCGCGGGCGGGAAGAACGTCTATCCCGAGGACATCGAGAACGTCTTCGACGGGCTCCCGGTGAAGGAGTTCTGCGTCTTCGCGGGCCACGTGCTCCGGGGCGACCGGAAGGAGCAGCTTCTCGTCGTCGTGCGGCCCGACGGCCGCGAGTTCCTCGAGGACTTGAGGGCGCGGAACCGGAGGCTCCCGGACTACAAGCGCGTGCACGCCTACATCCCGTGGGAGAAGGACTTCCCGCGGACCGCGTCGCTGAAGATCAAGCGCGACGCGCTCGCGGACGACATCCGCGGCGGCGCGGGCGCGCCGGTGGTCGACCTGTGACGCTTCCCGTGACGCTCGCGGTCGTGAACCCGCACGCGGGCGGCGGTCGCTGCGGGAGGAAGGCCGACGAGGCGCTCGCGCGGCTCGCGAAGGCGGGAGTCTCGTTCGAGGTCGCGCGGACGGAGCGGCCCGGCCACGCGATCGAGATCGTGCGGGAGGCGTACGGCCGGGGGGTCCGCCGGTTCCTCTCCGTCGGGGGCGACGGCACCGCGTTCGAGGTCGTCAACGGGCTTTCCTTCGGGGGGGCTCCGGGGGACCGGGCGACGCTCGGGTTCCTGCCGCTCGGCACCGGGAACTCCTTCCTTCGCGACTTCGACGGGGACCCGTTCGAGCGCGTCGTCTCGGGCCGGACGCGACCGTGCGACGTCGTCCGCGTGGGCCACGCCGGGGGCGAGGTCTGCTCGATCAACCTCGTGGCGCTCGGGTTCCCGGCGGACGTCGGCGAGGCCACGAACCGGAGATTCAAGTGGGCGGGGCCCATGGGATATGTCCTCGGCGTGCTCTCCTGCCTCGCGCGGCGCCCTCGGCACGTCTTCCCGCTCCGGGCCGACGGGGCGGACGCATGGGAGCGCGAGCCCTGCCTCATGCTCGTCTTCGCGAACAGCCGCTTCACGGGCGGGAGGATGATGATCGCGCCGGACGCCAGGCCGGACGACGGGCTCGTGGAGTTCGTGCGTCTCGGCCCCCTCGGGCGGCTCTCCATCGTCCGCCGGCTCCCGCGGCTGTTCGACGGGACCTACGTGCGCCTGCCCGGCGCCTCGCGGCGGGGCGTGCGACGGGTCGAGTTCGATCTCCCGGGGCCGGTGGGTGTGATGATCGACGGCGAGGTGCTGAGGCTCCACTGCCGCTCGCTCGAGGTCCTGCCCGGGAGGGTCGACGTCCTCGCATGAGCCGCGCGTGGATCGTCGTCCGCAGCACGGTGCTCTGGGCGGTGAGCATCCTCCATTTCTGCCTCGTCGTCCCCCTCGTGCTCCTGCTGGCGGCGATCCTCGGCTGGCGGCGCGTCGAGCCCCTCCTCCTCTTCGGCTGCAGGAGCATCGTCCGCCTCGCGGGCGCGCGGCTCGTCGCGCACGTCCCGCCCGGCTTCGACCCCGGCGTCACGGGCTTCTTCGTCAGCAACCACGTGAACATCTTCGATCCGTTCGTGCTCTACTCCGCGATCCCGAAGGGCTTCCGCGGTCTCGAGCTCGAGTCGCACTTCAAGATCCCCGTCTACGGCTGGCTCATGAAGCACTTCGGCAACGTGCCCGTGCCCGACGCGCGCACGCCGTCCGGGCTGAAGAAGACCTACCGGCTCGCCGGCGAGGCGATCGCGCGCGGCACCTCGCTGATGGTCTTCCCGGAGGGAAGCCGGACCCTCGACGGCCGGGTCGGGGAGTTCGAGGACGGCGTGTTCCGGATGGCGATCCAGCTGCAGGTGCCGATCACGCCGTGCTCGATCGTGGGCTCCTTCCGCTGGCAGAACAAGCTTTCGAAGCTGCTGCGGCCCGCGACGGTCCACGTGCACGTCCACGAGGCGGTGGACGCGGCGGGGCTCACGCGGAAGGACCTCGACGCGCTGCGCGAGCGCATCCGCGCGATCGTGGCCGCCCCCGTCCACGCCGCCCTCGACGGCTCCCCCCCGCGCCCCCCCTCCTAGCTCGCCGGGGACCAGCGACCGCCGAGCTGCGCGCAGTACCCCTCGTAGTTGCGGCGCATCTCGGCGAGCGAGTCGCCGCCGAGCTTCTCGCAGAAGGCCTGCGCGAGGACGATCGCCACCGACGCCTCGCAGACGATCGCCGCCGCGGGCACCGCGGTCACGTCGCTCCGCTCGAAGTGCGCGTCCTTCCGGCCGCCGTGCCGGAGATCCACCGACTCGAGCGGGCGACGGAGCGTCGAGAGCGGCTTCATCGCCGCGCGCACGACGACCGGCTCGCCGTTCGTCATCCCGCCCTCGATCCCGCCGGCCCGGTTCGTCGGCCGCACGATCCGGCCGTCCCTCCCCTCGCGGATCCGGTCATGGACCATGGAGCCCCGCCGCGCGGCCGCCCCGAACCCGAGACCGATCTCCACGCCCTTGATCGCCGGCACCGCGAGGAGCGCCGCGCCGAGCCGCGCGTCGAGCCGCGCCCCCGCCTGCGCGTTCGAGCCGAGGCCCGGCGGCACGCCCGTCGCCACGACCTCGATCACGCCGCCGAGCGTGTCGCCCGCCCGCGCCGCGGCGTCGACCGCCT
>JAKLKT010000050.1 GCA_023150495.1 Planctomycetota bacterium | reverse complement strand
GCGTGCACGATCCCGAGCAGGTAGTCGCGCAGCGCGTCCTCGATCCGCACCGCGCGCACGCGCCTCTGCACCGCCGCCACCTCCGCCGCGCTCATCACGGGCTTGAGCCGGTCGAACGGGTCCTCCACCTGCTGCTCCACGAGCATCCGCTTCTCGTCCTCCCTCGACGGGTAGCCCACGTCGATCCGCATGAGGAAGCGGTCGATCTGCGACTCCGGAAGCGGGTAGGTGCCCTCGAACTCGAAGGGGTTCTGCGTCGCGAGCACGACGAAGGGCGTCGGGAGCTGGTGGGTGACCCCGTCGAGCGACACGCTCGCGGAGTTCATCGCCTCGAGCAGCGCCGACTGCGTGCGCGGCGTCGTCCGGTTGATCTCGTCCGCGAGCACCACGTGCGCGAACACGGGGCCCGGCCGGAACTCGAACTCGCCGGTCCGCTGGTTGAAGACCGACGTCCCGAGAAGGTCCGAGGGGAGGAGGTCGGGCGTGAACTGGATCCGCTTGAACGTCGCGTCGATCGAGCGCGCGAGCGTGCGGGCGAGGAGCGTCTTCCCGACCCCGGGCACGTCCTCGAGGAGGAGATGCCCCTGCGCGAAGAAGGCCGTGAGCGCGAGCCGGATCACCCTCGGCTTCCCGAGGAAGACCGTGCCGATCTCCCGCTCGAGCCGTGCCGCGCCGCCCCGCGCCTCGTGTGCCCCGCTCATGCGTGTTGGAAACGGCGGGCGGTCCGGAAGGTTCGCGGGGACATCGCCGGAAGATGATAGCAGGGGGCTCCGGGGCCCCCGGAGCCCCCTCTTCCCTACGCGGTCAAGGCCGCGCGGGCCGCCGCGAGGCGCGCGATCGGCACGCGGTAGGGCGAGCACGACACGTAGTCGAGCCCCGCCTCGTGGCAGAAGGCGATCGATGCCGGGTCGCCGCCGTGCTCGCCGCAGATCCCGAGCTTCAGCTTCGGCCGGGCGGCGCGCCCGTCGGCGACCGCCATCCGGACGAGCTTGCCGACGCCCTCCGTGTCGAGCGTCTGGAAGGGGTCCTTCTCGAGGATCTCCTTCGCGAGGTAGTCGGCGAGGAATCGTCCCGCGTCGTCGCGGCTGAACGCGAACGTCATCTGCGTGAGGTCGTTCGTGCCGAACGAGAAGAACTCGGCCGTCCCGGCGATCTCCCTCGCGAGCAGCGCCGCGCGGGGCACCTCGATCATCGTCCCGAAGAGGAAAGGGACCTTCGCGCCGCGGGCCAGAAGCGTCTTCTCCACGACGGCGCGCACCTTCTCCACGCAGTAGTCGAGCTCCTTCTTCGCGCCGACGAGCGGGATCATCACCTCCGGGATCACATGGACGCCGTCCCTCGCCGCGTCGCACGCCGCCTCCGCGATCGCGCGGCCCTGCATCTCGATGATCTCGGGGAAGGTGATCATGAGCCGGCAGCCGCGATGCCCGAGCATCGGATTGAACTCCTCGAGCTCCTTGCACCGGCGCTCGACGCGCTCGACCGGGATCTTCAGCCCGTCCGCGAGCTTCTTCCGCGTCTCCGTGTCGTGCGGGACGAACTCGTGGAGCGGCGGGTCGAGCAGCCGGATCGTGACCGGCAGGCCGTCCATCGCCTTGAAGATGCCGAGGAAGTCCTTCCGCTGCTCGGGGAGGAGCTTCGCGAGCGCACGCTCGCGGTCGGCGACGTTCTCCGCGAGGATCATCTCGCGCACGGCCGTGATCCGCGTCTCCTCGAAGAACATGTGCTCGGTGCGGCAGAGGCCGATCCCCTCGGCGCCGAACTCCCGGGCCACCTTGGCGTCGTGCGGGGTGTCGGCGTTCGTCCGGACGCGCAGCCGGCGGTGCCGGTCGGCCATCGCCATGAGCCTTCCGAAGTGCTCGCCGGGCTTCGGGGCCATCGTCTTGACGCGGCCGAGCATGACCTCGCCCGACGAGCCGTCGAGCGAGATCCAGTCCCCCTCGCGGAGCGTCCGCCCCCCGAACGTCAGCGTCCTCTTCGCCGCGTCGATCTGCGCGTCGCCGCAGCCGGCGACGCAGCACTTGCCCATGCCGCGCGCGACCACGGCGGCGTGGCTCGTCATCCCGCCGAGCGCCGTGAGGATCCCCTGCGCGGCGTGCATGCCGCCGATGTCCTCGGGCGACGTCTCGCGCCGGACGAGGATCACCTTCTCGCCGCGGCTCGCCCACGACTCCGCCTCGTCCGCGGTGAAGACGATCCGGCCGCTCACGGCGCCCGGCGACGCGGGGAGCCCGCCGCGGGAGAGCAGCACCTTCTCGGCCCCCGGGTCGAAGGTGGGGTGGAGGAGCCGGTCGAGATGGGCGGGATCGACGCGGCGGAGCGCCTCCTTCTCGTCGATGAGCCCCTCGTCGGCCATCTCGACGGCGATGCGCACCGCCGCCTGCGCGGTCCGCTTCCCGGTGCGCGTCTGGAGCATGTAGAGGACCCCGTCCTGGACCGTGAACTCGAGGTCCTGCATCTCCTTGTAGTGGCGCTCGAGCGTGTCCTTGATCGACAGGAGCTGCCGGTAGACGTCGGGCATCTCCTGCCCGAGCAGCGCGATCGGCTCCGGCGTGCGGATGCCCGCGACCACGTCCTCCCCCTGCGCGTTGACGAGGTACTCGCCGTAGAACACGTTCTCGCCCGTGCTCGGGTCGCGCGTGAAGCAGACGCCCGTGCCGCTCGTCGCGCCGAGGTTGCCGAAGACCATCGCCTGCACGTTGACCGCGGTGCCGAGGAGCCCCTTGATCCCGTGGATCTCGCGGTACTTCCTCGCGCGGTCGGCGTTCCACGAGCGGAAGACGGCCTCGATCGCCCGGGCGAGCTGCTCCCGCGGGTCCTGCGGGAACGGCGCCTTCACGTGCTTCTCGTAGATCCCGAGGTACCGCTTCACCACCTCCTCGAGCCCCTTCTCGTCGAGATCGGTGTCGAGGACGGCGCGGCGCCGCGCCTTCACGTCGGAGAGCGCCTCCTCGAACTCCTCGTGGGGCACGCCCATCACGACGTCGCCGAACATGTGGACGAGCCGGCGGTAGGCGTCGAGCGCGAAGCGGCGGTTGCCGGTCGACTTCGCGAGGCCCTCGAGCGTCGCCTCGTTGAGGCCGAGGTTCAGGACCGTGTCCATCATGCCGGGCATCGAGATCGCCGCACCCGACCGCACGGAGACGAACAGGGGGGCTTCGGGGGCGCCGAACCGGCGCTCCATCGCCGCCTCGAGCTTGCCGAGGTGCTCGTCCACCTCCTTCCGGACGGGGTCGGGCAGCCGCTCGCCGTTCTCGTAGTAGGCGGCGCAGACGGCGGTCCCGATCGTGAACCCCGGGGGAACCGGGAGCCCGATCCGGCACATCTCGGCGAGGTTCGCGCCCTTGCCGCCGAGGACCTGCTTCATCCTCGCGTCCCCGTCCGCCTTGCCCCGCTCGAAGAAATACACCGATCGGCTCATTCGCGCTCCTCGCCCATGTCGTAGTCGTCCAGGAACCACTCGTTCCGCGCCTCGAACGCGGAGAGCCTGCCCCCTCGGACCCCCTCCTTCAGGCTCTCCTGGGCCTCCGGCGGCAGCCGGACACCCGCGATCCCGCCCTCCTGGACGAGCTCGAGGCCGTCCAGGTGCTCGTAGAACACCGCCCCCTCGCTCCCCTCGACGTAGGCCCGCGCGACCGGGATCCTCGTGAACAGGAGACGCACTTCCCGGCCGAAGAAGAGCCAGGAAACCCGTACCCGGAGGAGGGCGCGGCCGTCCGGCAGCGGCTCCGCGGGGCCCTTGGCCACGGCGCGCCGGATCGCGCTGACGGCCTTCCGGCCCCCGACGGCCCCCCAGTCCATGAACTCGGCGCGGCTCCTCACCCCGATCCTCCGGCGGAGCCCGTCGGAGAGGAGGCCGTAGGCGCGGTCGAACTCCTCCCGCGCGAGCGCCCCGCGGAAGGTCTCGAACGCGCGCTCCGGCGTCGATGCGTCGTCCGCGCGCGGCGGCAGGGCGCAGGCTCCGAGCAGCGCGGCCATGAGCCACGGGGTCCTTGTCACGGCCGGCATTCTACGGAAGGGCACGTACGGACCGAGAGGGCCGATTGACTTCGGCCGCCTTGCGCGAATACTAGGCCCCGGCAGGAGCAAAGAGTGGAGCCGCGAAAACGCCTCGGGGAGATCCTCCTCCAGATGGGCCTCGTCACCCCCGAGAAGATCGAGGAGGCGCTGACCCACGCCCGCCGGACCGGCGGGCGGCTGGGCGAGGCGCTCGTCGACCTCAAGATGGCGACGGAGGAGCAGATCGCCCGCGCGCTCTGCCGCCAGAACAAGCTCCCCTTCGTCGACCTCGAGAAGTCGAAGCTGCCGGCCGACGTCATCGACCTCGTCGACACGAAGACGGTCGCCGAGTACCGCATGGTGCCCGTGAAGAAGCAGGGGCGGCAGGTCATCTGCGCGATCGCCGACCCGGCGCAGGTCTACCAGGCGGACGGCCTCCAGTTCGTCCTCAACGCCGAGGTGAAGTTCGCGCTCACGACGCCGACCGGCCTCAACAACGCCATGGCCGAGTACTACGGGGTCGGCCAGAGGATCGAGAAGAAGGGGCCGGCTGCCGTCGCGGAGGCGCAGGCGGCGGGCGGCGAGGACGCGCCGATCATCAAGCTCGTCCACACGATGCTCGAGGAGGCGCTCCGGGCCCGCGCGTCCGACGTCCACGTCGAGCCGATGGCCGAGCGGATCCGCGTCCGCTACCGCGTGGACGGGCTCTGCTTCGAGGCGAAGTCGCTCCCGAAGGACATCCAGGGCTCGGTCCTCTCGCGCCTGAAGATCATGGCGAAGATGGACATCGCGGAGAAGCGGAAGCCGCAGGACGGCCGCATCCAGATCGACCTGATGGGCCGGCCGATCGACCTGCGCGTCTCCGCGCTCCCCGCGACCCACGGCGAGTCGATCGTGATGCGCATCCTCGACAAGGAGGTGGCGCTCGTCAACCTGGAGAAGCTCGGGTTCCACGCCGACGACCACGCGCGGTTCAAGCGCATCATCAAGAAGCCGAACGGCATCTTCCTCGTCACCGGGCCCACGGGCTCGGGCAAGACGACGACGCTCTACGCGGCGCTCCAGGAGCTCAACAAGCCGAACGTGAAGATCATCACGGCGGAGAACCCGATCGAGTACCACCTGAAGGGGATCAACCAGTGCGAGGTGAAGCACCAGATCGGGCTCGACTTCGCGAGGATCCTCCGCGCGATGCTGCGCCAGGCGCCGAACATCATCCTCGTCGGCGAGATCCGCGACCTCGAGACGGCGGAGATCGCGATCCAGGCGGCGCTCACCGGCCACCTCGTGTTCTCGACGCTCCACACGAACGACGCCCCCTCCGCGATCACGCGCCTGATCGACCTCGGCGTGAAGCCGTTCCTCGTCTCGACGGCGGTCCTCGCCGTCATGGCGCAGCGCCTCATGCGACTCCTCTGCCCGAACTGCAAGGCGCCGTGGGAGGTCGAGCCCGCGAAGCTGCGCGCGCTCGGGATCAAGCCGGAGCAGGTCGAGGGGAAGACGATCTACAAGGCCGTCGGGTGCAAGGAGTGCCGCCACGAGGGGTACCGGGGGCGGAAGGGCATCTTCGAGATGTTCGAGATGGACAGCCGGATGCGCGACCTCACCTTCAAGGGCGCGTCCACCCTCGATCTCAGGAACCAGGCCCGCGCGTCGTGCGGGATGCTCACGCTGCGGGAGGACGGGGTGCGGAAGATCCTCGCGGGCACCGCTTCCGTGGACGAGGTCCTGCGGGTCGTCGGGGCGGCGCTCGACGCATGACGGCCGACGACGGGATGGGGCTCCGGGGAAGGAGGCCGCGTTGTTCCTGACGATGCCGCAGCTGTTCGACCTGATGGTGGAGTCGGGGGCCTCCGACGTCCACATCACCGTCGGCCGGCCGCCGGTGCTGCGCGTCCACGGGCGCCTGAAGAACGTGCGGCACCCGCCGCTCACGTCCGCCGACACCATGACGCTCGTCGAGTCGGTAGCGCCGGAGCGGCTGCTGACCGAGTTCCGCGAGACCGGCAGCGCGGACTTCGGCTTCGCGCACGGGGACCGCGCCCGCTTCCGCGTGGCGATCTTCCGCCAGCGCGGGCAGGCGGCGATGGTCGCGCGCCTGATCCCGAGCCGGCTCCTCTCCTTCGAGGACATCGGCCTGCCCCAGTCGGTACGGGACCTCTGCAACCGGCCGCGCGGGCTCATCCTCGTGACGGGCCCGACGGGCTCGGGCAAGACGACCACGCTCGCGACGATGATCGATGCGGTCAACACGAACCTCGACTGCCACATCATCACGATCGAGGACCCGATCGAGTACTACCACGAGCACAAGAAGTCGATCGTGAACCAGCGCGAGGTGGGGGTGGACGTCACCTCCTTCGCCGAGGGCCTGCGGCGCGGCCTGCGCCAGGACCCGGACGTGATCCTGCTCGGGGAAATGCGCGACAAGGAGACGATCTCGACGGCGATCACCGCGGCCGAGACCGGCCACCTCGTCTTCGGCACCCTGCACACGACCGGATCCGCGCGCACGATGGACCGCATCATCGACCAGTTCCCGCACGACCAGCAGGAGCAGGTGCGCGTCCAGCTCTCGGTGTCGATCCTCGCGGTCGTCTCCCAGGTGCTGATGCCCCGCGCCGACAAGCCCGGCGTGATCGCCGGGTTCGAGGTGATGATCGTGACCCCCGCGATCGAGAACCACATCCGCAAGGCGGAGACGTTCAAGATCCCGTCCACGATCCAGACGAGCAAGGGGCTCGGCATGCACCTGCTCGACGACCACCTCCTCGAGCTGATCAAGGCCGGGAAGATCACGAAAGAGACCGCCATGGAGTGGGCGCAGCAGCCGCGCGCGCTCCTCGACAAGCTCGCGGAGGGTGCCTGATGGCGGTCGATCGCTTCGGCGTCCGCAAGAAGCTCATCGGGCAGGTCCTGAAGGAGATGCGCCTCGTCCACGAGGGGCAGATCCAGGAGGCGCTCGGGATCCAGAAGAAGGAGGGCGGCCGGATCGGGCAGGCCCTCGTGAAGATGGGCGCGATCACCGACGACCAGCTCATGGTCGCGCTCGGCAGGCAGGCCGGCCTCGAGGTGATCGACCTCAAGGGCTTCGAGCCGAGCAAGGAGGCCGTGTCGAGGGTCGACGAGAGCTACGCGCGCCCCTTCCAGATCGTGCCCGTCTCGTTCGACGGCACGACGCTCGTCGTCGCCATGGCCGACGCCATGAACAAGGGGGCGCTCGACGACATCCGGTTCACCGCGAACTGCGAGGTCAAGGGCGTCGTCGCCGAGCCCACGCAGGTGGCGGCCGCGATCGAGAAGGCGTACGGCAAGGAAGAGAACGTGATGGCCTCGATCCTGAAGGAGATCGAGGAGGGCGGGCTCGTCCCGGCCAAGGGCGGAAAGCCGCGACGCACGGGCGCGACCGGCGCCGTCACGGACCTCGAGGACGTCGCGGAGATGGCGAACGCGGCGCCGGTGAAGAAGCTCCTCAACTACATCCTCTACCAGGCCATCCGCGACCGGGCGAGCGACATCCACCTCGAGCCGTTCGAGGACGAGTTCAAGATCCGCTACCGCGTGGACGGCGTCCTCTACGAGCTCGAGGCGCCCCCGCTGCACCTCTCGGGCGCGCTCATCAGCCGCGTGAAGGTCATGAGCGGCCTCGACATCTCCGAGACGCGCGTGCCGCAGGACGGCCGCATCGACCTCGCGATCGGCGGGCGCCCGGTGGACCTGCGCATCTCGACGCTCCCGACCATGTTCGGCGAGTCGTGCGTCATGCGCGTGCTCGACCGGTCGGTCGTGAGCCTCGACCTGACCCAGATCGGGCTCCGCGACGACGAGGTCGGGAAGATCAAGCAGATGATCGACCTCCCGCACGGGATCATCCTCGTGACGGGCCCGACCGGCTCCGGGAAGACGACCACGCTCTACAGCGCGCTCAACCAGGCGAACGACGTGTCCATGAAGATCATCACCACCGAGGATCCGGTGGAGTACGACCTCGAGGGGATCGTCCAGGTGCAGATCAACGAGGAGATCGGCGTCACGTACGCCGCCTGCCTCAGGTCGATCCTGCGCCAGGACCCGGACATGATCCTCGTGGGCGAGATCCGCGACAGGGAGACGGCCCAGATCTCGATCGAGGCGTCGCTCACGGGCCACGTCGTCTTCTCGACGCTGCACACGAACGACGCCCCCCTGGCGATCACCCGCCTCGTGGACATCGGCGTCGAGCCCTTCCTGATCGCGGCGACGCTCGAGGGGGTCGTGGGCCAGCGCCTCGTGCGGCGGATCTGCGCGTCCTGCAAGACCTGGTACGAGCCGTCGGTCGAGATCCTCCGGGAGCTGGACATCGCGCCGGAGCAGGTCGCGGGCAAGAAGTTCGCCTACGGCAAGGGCTGCCAGGCCTGCAACGGCACCGGCTACAAGGGCCGCATGGCGATCTTCGAGATCATGGTCGTGTCGGACGCCATCCGGGAGCTGATCATGGACAAGGCGCCGACCTCGCAGATCCGGGACCTGACGAGGCGGGAGGGCATGCGCACCCTGCGCGAGAGCGGGCTCCTCGCGATCTTCGACGGCACGACCTCGGTCGAGGAGGTCATCCGCGAGACCATGGTCATGCTCTAGCGGCGCGGAGCGCGGCCAAGGCTGGCCGTGTCCGAGGGGGGTCCGGGGGGCCGGAACGGCCTTTCCCCCCTCCCCGGACCCCACCCCGTCCCGGCCCCCGCGGGGTGAGCGTTGCGTTTGGGCCGCGGTTTTTGAATGATGTGGGACCCCCTGCCCGGCAGCGGGTGGCGGGTACGGCAGGTACGAGGGCACCGAAAGGAGCATCGATGGCGAGCAAGAAGGCGCCGGCAGTGGCCACCGCGACCCCCGCGAAGAAGTCGGGGGGGTTCATCGGCGGCGTCTCCGAGAAGCAGCTGACCCAGTTCACGACCCAGCTCAGCACGCTTCAGGACGCGGGTCTCCCCATCGTCTCCTGCTTGAAGATCCTCGAGGGGCAGCTCCGGAAGGGGTTCTTCAAGAACGTCCTCGTCGGCGTCACGGACGACGTCGAGTCGGGGTCGAGCCTCTCCGAGGCGCTCGCGAAGCACCCGAGGGTCTTCGACACCCTCTACGTGAACATGGTCCGGGCCGGCGAGGCGGGCGGCGTGCTGGACGTGATCCTCGCCCGCCTCGCGAGCTTCAAGGAGAAGAGCGAGAAGCTCAAGCGGCAGGTCAAGGGGGCGGCGACCTACCCGGTCGCGGTCCTCATCGTGATCGTCGCGATCCTGCTCTTCATCATGACGAGCGTCGTCCCGAAGTTCGAGACGGTGTTCAAGCAGCTCCCCGGCGGCCAGGAGGGGCTGCCCGGCATCACCCAGGTGATGATGGACATCTCCCGGTGGCTCGTCGCCTGGTGGTGGGCCTTCCTCCTCGGCATGGGCCTCCTGTTCTGGGGCCTCCCGAAGCTCATCGGGATGTCGCCCGGCGGGCGCTACTTCCTCGACTCGCTGCGGCTCAAGATGCCGGTCGTCGGCGGGCTCTACAGGAAGGTCCTCGTCGCCCGCTTCACCCGCACCTTCGGCACCCTGATCTCGTCCGGCGTGCCGATCCTCGAGGCCCTGGAGATCTGCCAGGGGGCCGCGGGGAACGCGGTCATGAGCCGGATCATCGGCGAGCTCCACTCGGCCATCCGCGAGGGCGAGTCGATCGCGGAGCCGCTCGCCAACCAGAAGACGCGGATCTTCGACGACCTCGTGATCAACATGATCGACGTGGGGGAGAAGACCGGCGAGCTCGACAAGATGCTCATCAAGGTCGCGGACAACTACGACGACGAGGTGGATGTCGCGGTCGCGAGCCTCACCTCGCTCCTCGAGCCCCTGCTCATCGTGGTGATGGGCGGCGCCGTCTTCTGCATCGTGCTCGCCCTCTTCCTGCCGCTGCTCAAGATCATCGAGCAGCTGACGGGCGGCAAGTGAGCTCGCGGGCGCGGGGGGAGCCGGGCCGACCGGCCGCCCCGCGGCCGGGATCGACCGCGGGCGGGGCGCCGGCGTAGGACCGGGCCGTGTCGCTCCGCCTCCGCCTGCTCATCGTCATCGGGGCGGTCAACGTCGGGCTGCTCCTCCTCGTCGTCTGGCTCGGCCTCGAGACGGCGGCGACCGGCGAGCAGGTCTCGCCCGACGCGATTCTCGACGCGTTCCGCGCCTCCGAGGCGACCGATCTCGAGTCGCTGGGCCGCCTCCGCACGGTCCGCTATGTCGTGAGGCTGCGCCCCGCGAGCGACGAGGTGGAAGGCAGCTGGACGCCCGACGCGGAGGCCGAGGTGCACCGGATGGCCGAGCGCCTCCGCGCGCTCCTGGACGAGCAGCAGCCGCGGTTCGAGTACGACCGCCACGGGTTCACGCGGGTCGACCCGTCCCCCCGGGCCGCATGGAGCGCCTGCCACGTCGCGTTCACCGAGTTCGCGCGGGAGGGCGCGCTCGAGGGGCTCCGGCAGACCTACATCCTCTTCGGTTCCGGCACGATCCTCCTCATCGGCGCCACGTTCCTCGTCCTGCGGCGGCTCGTGCTCCGGCCGCTGGAGCACCTCTCCGAGGCGGCGCGCGCCGTGGCGGAGGGGAAGCCGCCGCCCGAGGTGCCGAGGCCCAAGGCGAACGACGAGGTCGGGAACCTCGTCGACCTCTTCAACCGCATGGCGCGGGAGGTGCACGAGTACCAGACGCGCCTCGAGGAGCGCGTCCTCGGCGCCCTCTCGCGCGCGAAGGCGGCCGAGAACCGGCTCATCGTGGCGCAACGCCTCGCCTCGACCGGCACGCTCGCCGCGGGCTTCGCGCACGAGATCAACAACCCCCTCGGCGGCGTCCTCAACGCGCTGCGCAAGCTGCGCGAAGGCGGCCTCCCGCCGCAGAGGAGCGCCGAGTACTTCGACCTCGTCTTCGACGGCCTCGAGCGGATCCGGACGATCGTGGAGCGGATGCTCCACTTCGCGCCGCGCCGCCGCGAGCCCGCGGACGTGGACGTCGCGGACGCCTGCCGGCGCGCCGCCGGGCTCGCGAGCCACCGCGCGGAGCGCAAGGGGATCCGGCTCGAGGTGCACGCCGACCGGCCCCTGAAGGGCGTGATCGGGGACGCGCAGGAGCTGACCCAGGCGATCCTCAACCTCGTCCTCAACGCCGAGGACGCGATCCCCGAGGGGCGGGCCGGCACGGTGCGGGTCGAGGCGCGGCAGGAGGGGAACGAGGCGGTCGTCGAGGTCTCCGACGACGGCGTCGGCATGGACGAGGAGACCGCCCGCCGCTGCGTCGACCTCTTCTTCACGACGAAGCCCGAGGGGACCGGCCTCGGCCTCGCGATCGTCCAGTTCATCGTCACCGAGCACGGCGGGACCATGGACATCCGCACGGAGCGGGGGAAGGGGACGACCGTGATCATGCGCCTGCCCGTCGGGGGGTAGCCGGGGGGGCTC
>JAKLKT010000049.1:1715-13287 GCA_023150495.1 Planctomycetota bacterium | reverse complement strand
GCTCCTCTTCGTGCTCTTCGCGGGGACGTGGGGGGGCGTCGTCGGCCTCGCGGCGCTCGCCGCGCCGCTCCTCGTGCGGCGCCTCGGTCGCGAGCGCGCGTGGACCGCGCTCCACCCGATGCTCGCGCTCTCGGACGTGGTCGGCGTGTGGGCCGGCGCGCTCGGCGCCGTCGCGCTGTTCGTCGGGCGGACCGGCTTCGGCTGGGCGTGGGCCACGGCCATGGGCTTCGTCGCGCTGATGGCGACCGTGAGCCTCTACGACCGCGCGGTGCTCCTGCCCTCGCTCGACGCGGCGACGAAGCGGCTCGCCGCGGATCCGGATCCGCGTTGGGAGTCCGAGTGGCGCTTCCTCTGGCGGATGGCGGCGTGGGGGCGGTGGCTGACGTTTTCCATGGCGTGGGGCGCCGCCCTGTGCGCCCTTTCGGCGTAGGTTCCCCCGCGCCCCCTCCCTTCCCACGTCTGATAGGATTCCGCGCCTAAGGAGAACGGAACCATGAGCGAGCTTGCCCGCTACGAGGCCAAGGACGGCGTCGCCACCATCACCCTCGATGACGCGACGGTCAACTGCTACACGTACGAGATGAACCGCGCGGTGGACGAGTGCATCCTGAAGGCGCGGTTCGACACGGGCGTGCACGTGATCGTGATCCGCGGCGCGGGCGAGAAGTTCTTCTGCGCGGGCGCGAACATCAACATGCTCCAGAAGGCCGATCCGGTCTTCAAGTACTACTTCTGCCTCCACGCGAACGAGACGCTGTCGCGGCTCGAGCAGACGCCGAAGCTCACGATCGCGGCGATCAACGGGCACTGCGTCGGCGGCGGCCTCGAGTACGCGATGGCGTGCGACCTCCGCATCGCGCGCAAGGGCGGCGGCAAGATCGGGCTCCCCGAGGTGGCGCTCGGCGTGCTGCCCGGGACGGGCGGCACCCAGCGGCTCGCGCGCCTCGTGGGCAAGTCGAAGTCGATCGAGATCATGACCGAGGGCAGGAACTTCGACTTCGAGGAGGCGCAGCAGCTCGGGATCGTGAACAAGATCTTCGAGGGCGCGAACGCGGACGAGTTCATGCGCAAGGTCTACGACTACGCGCGCCAGTTCTGCCCGCCGCACAAGGCGTCGATGGCGGTCGGCCACATCAAGCGGTCGGTGCAGAGCGGCCTCGAGATCCCGCTCGAGTACGGCCTCGCGCTCGAGCGCGAGCTGCAGGCGAAGCTCTTCTCGTCGGCGGACGCGAAGATCGGCCTCAACGCCTACGTCGAGAAGCAGAAGCCGCAGTTCACCGGGAAGTAGGCTCGTCCGCTTCCGCGCTGCGAGGGGGCTCCGGGGGCCGTTCCCGGAGCCCGTTCGTTTCCGCGGCCGGTGCGCCACCGCTGGCGCACCCCGCTCCCCGCAACTCCTTGCGCCGCTACGACTTCGGGCCGCTCTCCAGGTCAACCGTTGACCTGCGGAGCTCCAGCACGCGCTCGCGGGCGGCGGTGATCTTGTCGAGCTGGAGCGCCACGAGCTTGCGCGCCTCCGGCGGGAGGTCCTTCGTCAGGGCCTCCTTGTAGAGCTTGATCGAGGCGGCCTCGCCGCGGCCGCACTCCTCGAGAATCGCCCCGGGCGCCGCGCGCCCGAGCTCCTTCATCTGGATCCAGCCGCGGTGGAGCGCGCCCTTCACCGTGCCGCGCGTGTGCGGCGGGGCCCCGCGCCGGAGGATCTCCTCGCGCATCTCCTCCGAGAGCCCCTTCCGCTCGAGCGCGATCTGGCCGAGCGCGCGCTTCATCTTCGTGTCCTTGAGCCCCTGGGCCGCGACCTGGTAGCCCGCGTGGCCGTCCTCGAGGGCGTCGAGAAGCTCGTTCAGGGTGGAGATGAGGGCAGACTGCTCCATGCCGGGAGCCCTAGCGACTCGCGTTCCGAAGCCGGGGGGGCTCCGGGGGCCGCCCCCGGAGCCCCCCCGCGGAGGATTCCGCGAAGTTCCGCGCCCTCCCTATACTCTCCACCCGTGAAGGCCGTCGTCATCCGCGAGCACGGTTCCTACGAGAAGCTCCTCCTCGAGGAGCGCGCGGTCCCGGAGCTGCGCGAGGGCGAGGTGCGCGTGCGGATCAGGGCCGCGGCGCTGAACCACCTGGACACCTGGGTGCGGCGCGGGATCCCGGGGTTCCGGTTCCCGCTGCCGATCATCCCCGGCTGCGACGGCGCGGGCACGACCGACGCGGGCGAGGAGGTCGTCCTCGCTCCCGGCCTCGGCCACCCGCTCGACAAGGACTACGGGATCCTCGGCGAGACCCGCGACGGCACCTGCGCCGAGTACATCGTCGTGCCGCGCGAGAACGTCCTGCCGAAGCCGAAGCGCCTCTCGTGGGAGGAGGCGGCCGCGTGGCCGCTCACGTTCCTCACCGCGTGGGCGATGCTCACGCGGCGCGCGCAGGTGCAGCCGGGCGAGTGGGTGCTCGTGCACGCGGCGGGCTCGGGCGTCGGCGTCGCGTGCGTGCAGATGGCGAAGATGCTCGGCGCCCGCGTGATCGCGACCGCGTCGACGGAGGAGAAGCGCCGGCGCGTGCTCGGCCTCGGCGCGGACGCGGCGATTCCCTACGAGGACTTCGTGCGCGCCGCGAGGGGCATCGCGGGGAAGGCGGGCGTGGACGTCGTCGTGGACCACGTCGGGCCCGCGACCTGGGAGGGCTCGGTCTCCGTGCTCAAGCGCGGCGGCCGGCTCGTCACGTGCGGCGGCACGACGGGACACGAGATCAGGTTCGACCTCCGCCACCTCTTCTTCAGGAGCCTGTCCTTTCTGGGCTCTACCATGGGCACGCCCGAGGAGCTGAGGACGGTCCTCGGGCACGTCGAAGCGGGGCGGCTGAAGCCCGTGATCGATTCGGTGTTCCGGCTCGACGAGATACGGAAGGCGCACGAGCGCCTAGCGGATCGCGCCGTCTTCGGGAAGGTCGTTGTCGTCCCGTGACCGAGGAGCTGCACGAGAACCCCGAGTTCCCCGTCGAGCTGCCCTGCCGGCGCGTGCTCGACAAGGGGTTCGTGGCACTCGTGGACGTGATGGGGAACGACGCGTCGATCGTCCAGGCCGCGCGCGTGTCGTACGGCAAGGGCACGAAGACGGTGCGCAGCGACAAGGCCCTCATCAGCTACCTGATGCGCCACAGGCACACGACGCCCTACGAGATGATCGAGTTCAAGTTCCTCATGCGGCTGCCGGTGTTCATCGCGCGCCAGGTCATCCGCCATCGCACGGCGTGCCTCGCCGGCGACACCGTGCTCAGCTTCGATCTGCCGGGGGCCGAGAGGCGCGGGCGCCGTCAGCACTTCCCGAGAACCATCGCCGCGTTCCATCGGCTCTGGCATGAGGGGACGCAGCCGGCACTCGGCGGCGCCAAGCGGAAGCCCACGCACCTCGAACGTGTGGATCCCGAGCTGCGCTACACGATCCCCGAGCTTGCGCGGCTCGTGGATCGCTACGAAGAGAATCTCCGCGCGATGGTGAAACGCGGCCATCTCGATGGGGAGCACCAAGGGGGGCGCACCTACGTTCACGGCTCCGCCTGGCACGCTTGGGCCCAGCGTCGTACGAAGCGGGCCGTCCCGATTCGCGACCGTCTCCGTCGCATGAGGCTCAGGATGTGCGATGAGCGCTCCGGTGAAATCGCTCACACGTCCATTGCGGACATATGGGAGACGGGAATCCGACCGGTGTTCCGCGTCACGCTGGAGAACGGTTATCAGGTCAAGATGACCAAGGACCACCGCTGCCTGACCGAGCGTGGCTGGATGACATTGGAGCAAGCTACGAGTCTCCGTCTTCGGCCGGATGGAGGGGTGACTTGGACCGGAGACGCTCCGGCGTTTGCCGTCAACGGCGTGCCCCGGCACAGGAGTCCGGACTGGCTGCGCGCGCAGCGCGACGCGGGCGCCAGCATCCCCGAGATGGCGGAACGTGCCGGCGTGTCCTACCACACGATCCGGAAGGCCCTCAAGGAGCATCGTCTCCAGTTCACGTCCTCCGAGCGATCCCGGCTCTCCGGGCGAGCGCAGCGGGGACAGAAGCGCACTCTGCGTCCTCGTGTGTACACGGAGCAGTGGCTTCGCAGCATCCGGCAGGCCCGGAGCGGGCCGAGGTCGAACTTCTGGAAGGGCGGAGTCACCCCGGACCGCGCCAACATCGGGCGGTGGACGCGGGAGCAGGGCGCCCGCGTGCATGCCCGGAACGGTTTCCGGTGCGTCCTCTGCGGCTCGAAGGAGCACCTCCACGCGCACCACATCGACCCGGTGTGGCACAACGCGAGCGCTGCGCGAGACCCGTCGAAGCTCACGTCGCTATGCAGGACGTGCCACACGGACCTGCATCGTCTGGATCTCGAGATCGAGCTCCTCCGCGACTGGCAGGCAGGACGCCCCTTGGCAGGTTTCTGGGCGCGACACCCCGGCAGGGGCGTACGGGACGTGCGCAAGCGGAGGCCCGCGGTCCAGCGGCTGTCCCGTGAATGGTCGAGGGTCTCCCGGATCGAGTACGCGGGCGAGGAGATGACCTACGACCTCGAGGTAACGGGGCCGTTCCACAACTTCGTGGCGAACGGCTTCATCGTCCACAACTCCGTGAACGAGTACAGCGGGAGATACTCCCTCGTCCCCGACCGGTTCTGGGTGCCCGACCTCGGCGCCATCGCCGAACAGGACACCGTCAACCGCCAGGGCCGCGCCGACCTCCTGAAGGAGCTCGCCGAGGCGGCGCCGCAGCGCAAGGAGCCGTGCGCGTTCGTCGCGAAGGCGCCCGCGGTCCTCGTCCGCGAGGGCAAGGGCATCTCGCGCACCGCGCTCGAGGACCCCGCGCACCGCTCCGCGTTCCTCGGCGGCGACGCGCTGCCGTCCGAGAGCTACGTGCGGTGCACGGAGCTCCTCCTCGACCTCTTCCCCGAGCGGAAGGCGCGGCTCGAGAAGATCCGCGCGACCTACCGCGAGCACAACGAGCGCTGCTACGGCCTCTACCAGAGGCTCCTCGAGGAGGGCGTCGCGCGCGAGATCGCGCGGAGCGTGCTGCCGCTCTCGATGTACACGGAGTGGTACTGGAAGATCGACCTCCACAACCTCCTGCACTTCCTGAAGCTCCGCATGGACCCGCACGCGCAGCTCGAGGTGCGCGCCTACGGCGAGGCGATGGCCACCTTCGTGAAGGAGCACGTGCCGCTCGCGTGGGAGGCGTTCGAGAACGACAACCTCATGGGCACCTTCCTCTCGCGCGCCGAGAAGGAGGTGCTCATCCCCCTCGGCCGCGACGCCCAGCTCCGGGCGCTCCGCGCGCTCTTCGAGAGGGGCTACCGCCGAAGGCGCCTGAAGGAGGTCTGCCGGAAGCTCGAGATCGACGAGGGCCTGGTCGACGAGGTCGATCCGGGGGCGTCATGAGGAGGGCCATCGGGAACCCATGAGCACCGGCTACCGGACGATCCTCGTCGACGTGGAGGACCGCCTCGCCGTCGTCACCTTCAACCGCCCCGACAAGCGGAACGCGATCGACCAGACGATGGTGCACGAGCTCCACGACGCGCTCGACGGCCTCGTCATGGACGGCGTCGTCGAGGCGTGCGTCTTCACCGGCGCGGGCGACAAGGCCTTCATCGGCGGCGCGGACATCGCCCAGCTCCGCGAGCGCAACGCGATCGACGCGCTGAAGACGATCAACGCGGCGCTCTTCGGGAAGATCGAGGCGCTCCCGTTCCCGACGATCGCCGCCGTGCGCGGCTACTGCCTCGGCGGCGGCTGCGAGCTCGCGATGTGCTGCGACCTCCGCGTCGCGGGCGAGGGGGCGAAGTTCGGCCAGCCCGAGGTCGCGCTCGGCATCATCCCGGCCGCCGGGGGCACGCAGCGGCTGCCGCGCCTCGTCGGCCTCGGCCGCGCGAAGGACCTCGTCCTGACCGGCCGCACGATCGACGCGCGCGAGGCGGAGAGGATCGGCCTCGTCAACCGCGTCGTCCCCGACGACGAGGTGCTCGACGCCGCGAAGGCGCTGGCGCGGCAGATCCTCGCCCAGGGCTCGCTCGCCGTCCGCCTCGCGAAGCTGAACCTCAACAACTCCGTGCGCACCGGCCAGGACAGCGGGCTCCTTCTCGAGCAGGTGTCGCAGGCGGTGCTCTTCGAGAGCGAGGAGAAGCGCCGCCGGATGACCGAGTTCCTCGAGAAGCGGGCGAGAAAGCCGTAGGGCGGCATGGGGGGGCTCCGGGGGCATCGGCGCCGGGCCGGCGGATCCGCCCCGCCCGGGCCCGCGCATGCCTGGGCGGACTGGCATCCCGGTTGCGGGATGGTAGACCGTTAGGGCTTCCATGCGGCTGCGCGTGATGACCTGGAACATCCACAAGGGGATCGGGGGCATCGACCGCCGCTACCGTCCCCAGCGGATCGTGGACGTGATCGCGCACTATCGCCCGGACGTGGTCTTCCTCCAGGAGGTGGACGAGGGAGCGAAGAGATCCGGATTCCACCGGCAGGTGGACGTCCTCGGCGACGCGCTGGGCCTCCGCCACAGGAGCTTCGCCCCCAACGTGCGCCTCCGCCTCGGCCCCGGCCACTACGGGAACGCGATCCTCTCCCGCTGGCCGCTCTTCGACACGAGAAACGTCGACCTGACCGTCGCCTTCAAGAAGCGGCGCGGCGTCCTCTACGCCCGCTGCCGCGTCCGGAACGGCCGGCACAGCCGCACGATCGCGCTCTACAACCTCCACCTCGGCCTCGCCGCGTACGAGCGGAAGCGGCAGCTCCGCCTCTTCCTCGAGAGCCACCCGTTCGCGCAGCTGCACCACCGCACGCCGATCCTCGTCGGCGGCGACTTCAACGACCTCTACGGCACGCTCGGCCTGCGCCTCCTCGAGCCGGCGGGGTTCCGCCGCGCGGGGGTGGTCGCGCACACCTACCCGGCGATCCTCCCGGTGAGGCCGCTCGACGCGCTCTACGTGCGCGGCGACCTCCAGTGCGCGCACTGCTTCCCGTCGCGGCTCGACCTCACCCGCGAGGCGTCCGACCATCTCCCGCTCGTCGCGGACCTCGAGATGCGGTGGGCCCCCGGAGCCCCCTCCGCGGCGCCGCAGGACGCCCTCGCGGGCGCCTAGAAGTCCTTCCGCACGCCGAAGAAGAACTCCGGCTGCGTGCCGTCGGGCGCGTGCTCCGGCTCCTCGTGGTCGTCGCCGTTGCCCATCGGCCGGCGTGCGCGCGCGCCGACGTCGAGCGACCACTTCTTGCCGAGGTCGATCTGCGCCCCGGCGCCGGCCACGATCTCCGGCTCGAACGGCTCGCCGATCGCCTCCGACTCGTAGTAGGAGACCATCCCGCCGGCCTCGACGTAGAAGATCACGCTCCCGCCCGCGACCCTGAGCGGGAGCCGCACCTTCTCGCCCAGCGAGACGCGCTGGTACGAGATGTCGTTCCCGTACTGCTCCGGGAGCGTCCCTTGCCCCACGACGAGGAACGGAACCCCCTGCACGGTCGATTCGTCGTCGCCGGCGAGCACGACGTTGACCTCGCCGAACGACATGTCGTTGTCCGAGACCCCGTAGTGCGTCTCCGTGCCGACCATCTGGCAGCCGGCGACGAGGACGGACAACGCGGTTGCCCAAACCGCTCGCATCCGACACCTCCCTACGCTGGGCGGGATTCTACGGACCGCGGGGGTGGCGTCGCAATGGGTCTTCGATTTGGGGGGGCGTGGGGGGCGGGTACCGGGATCACGCGAGATCGAAGAGGAGGAGGGTCGCTGCGCTCCGCGCCTTCGCCGCGATCCGCTCCTCGCCGCTCGCGGCGAGCCCGTCGCCGGCGACGAGATCCGTCCCGTTGACGCTCGCCTCGCCGCGCGCCACCTGCACCCACGCGTGGCGCTCGGGCAGCAACGGGTATGCGGCCTCCTCCCCCGGCTCGAGCTCCGCCACCCGGAGCTCCGCGTCCTGGTGGATCTTGAGCGAGCCCTCGCGGCCGTCCCGCGAGACCACGAGCGCGAAGCCCTTCCGCCGCCCGAGCGCGCGCTGCTCGTAGCCCGGCGCGATGCCCTTCCGCTCCGGCCGGATCCAGATCTGGAGGAAATGCAGCGGCTTCTCGTCCGAGTGGTTGTACTCGCTGTGCGAGACGCCCGTGCCGGCGGTCATCCGCTGGATCTCGCCCGCGCGGGTGACGACGTGGTGGCCGAGGCTGTCGCGGTGCGCGACCGCGCCCGCGAGCACGTAGGTGACGATCTCCATGTCGCGGTGGGGGTGCGTCGGGAACCCTCCCCCGGGCCCCACCCGGTCCTCGTTGATCACCCTGAGCGAGCGGAACCCCATGTGCGCGGGGTCGCTGTACTCGCCGAACGAGAAGGTGTGGCGGCTGTCGAGCCAGTCGAGGAGCGTGCGCCCGCGCTCATCGCCGCGCCGGATCGTGAGCATGGCCGCAGTCTACCCGCGCGCGAAGAGCTCGTCCCACTCGGCGAGCGTTTTCGGCCAGTCGTCCTTGAGGAGCCTCGACAGGGCCCGGTCGGCGAGGAGCTTCCCGCCGGTCTGGCAGGAGGCGCAGTAGTTCGTCTCGTTCTCCGCGTAGACGATCCGCTGGACGGGCGCGCCGCAGTCCGGGCAGGGCTTCCCGAAGCGGCCGTGGACCGCCATCCCCTCCCGGAACGCGGTCACCTTCGTCGGGAAGCCGTCGCCGACCTCCTCGCGCAGGCGGCGCGTCCAGTCGAGGAGCGTCGCCTTCGCCGCCTCGAGGAGGCGCTCCGACTCCGCGACGGTGAGCCGCGACGTCAGCGCGAGCGGCGACAGACGCGCCCGATGGAGGATCTCGTCCGAATAGGCGTTGCCGATGCCGCTGAAGAGGCGCGGGTCCGTGAGCGCGCGCTTGAGCGTGTGGTTCTCGCGCGAAAGCGCCTCGCGGAACGCGTCGGGCGTGGCGTCGAGCACCTCGAGGCCCTTGGGATCGTGGCGCTCCAGCGCGTCGCGGCCAAGGAGCACGTGGAGCGACGCGCGCCTCCGGCTCGAGGCCTCGGTGAGGAGCAGCGTGCCCTTCGGGAAGTCGAACGCCGCGAGCCCGATCCTCCCCTGGATTCCCGCCCCCGGAGCCCCCCAGCGGAAACGTCCGGCGATCATGAGATGGAAGACGAGGAAGAGATCCTCCTCGAGCGCGAGCACGACGCGCTTGCCGAGCCTCTGCACGCCGGTGACGCGCCTCCCCTCGGCGGCGGAGAGCGGCGGGTCGACGGTGCGGACGAGGAAGACGCTCTTCACCCGCGCGCGCCGGAGCGGCTCGCCGACGACGCGCGGCCTCAGGCACTCGACGTAGAGGGCGACGTCGGGCAGCTCGGGCATGGCCGCGATTTTATGGCGTTCTGCTACGGTGGCGCACCTATGGAGATCCGGACGGTCGGCGTTCTTGGCGCGGGCACCATGGGCGCGGGCATCGCGCAGGTGTGCGCGCAGGTCGGTTGCGAGGTGCGGCTCTACGACGTCTCGAAGGACGCCGTGGCGAAGGGCATGAAGCGGATCGCGGACTTCCTCGGCAAGGGGGTCGAGAAGGGGAAGGTCACGGCCGCGGAGCGCGACGCGACGCTCGCGCGGATCAGGACCGTCCTGAAGGTGGGTGAGGGGGCTTCGGGGGCAGACCTCGTGATCGAGGCGGCACCGGAGGACATGGAGCTCAAGCGGAAGCTCTTCCGCGAGCTTGCCGCCGCGGCGCCCGGGCACGCGATCCTCGCCACGAACACGTCGTCGCTCCCGATCACGAAGATCGCGGAGGGCAACGCCGCCGCCGCGCGGATCGTCGGGATGCACTTCTTCAACCCGGTGCCGCTGATGAAGCTGCTCGAGCTCGTGGTGGGGGAGAGGACGGCGACGGCGACGGTCGACGCGGCGCGCGCGTTCGGCGTGCGCCTCGGCAAGGAGGTGATCACCGTCCGCGACCGGCCGGGGTTCGCGTCGTCGCGCTTGGGCATCGCGATCGCGATGGAGGCGATCCGGATGGTCGAGGAGGGGGTCGCGTCGCCGGAGGACATCGACAAGGCGATGGTCCATGGCTACGGCCACCCGATGGGGCCCTTGCGGCTCACGGACGTGGTCGGGTGCGACATCCGGTTGGCGATCGCCGACCACCTCGCGGAGGCGCTCGAGGCTAGGCGCTTCGAGCCGCCGCAGCTCCTCCGGAAGATGGTCGCGGAGGGCAGGCTCGGCAAGAAGAGCGGCCGCGGCTTCTACGAGTGGAAGGAGTAGCGGCGGAGGAGCGGCCGCCGGGGCGCGCAGGGGCGCGGTCCTCGATGTGCGCCGAGATGGCAGGGGAGGCGGATCGTTCCCCCCCGCGGGTATAAGGAGGGCGCCCGAATGCCCCGGCTGCGGAAGAAGATCGAGGAGACGAAGGCGCTCGCCGCCGAGAAGGGCATCGACCTCGCCTCGGCGCCGCTCCTCGTCACGTTCGAGATGCCCCCGTGGGGGTCGCTCACGGTCACGGGCGAGATCAGCGAGCTCGTGCGCAGGCCCGGCACCGCCGTCGCCGTCGTCTCGCCGGACCCGCTGCCCGAGGTCCGCCGCGCGATGGAGACGGCGCCGTACGTCCACATCGTCGCCGAGCGGGGGCTCGTCTGCGGCTTCTCCGGGGGCGCGGTGCTCCACGCCTATCCGCAGAGTTCGACCGAGATGCAGTCCTTCGCCTGCGCGCTCTTCGCCGGCGCCGCGCCGGACATGCTCCGCGTGAGCCTCGGCGGATTCGTCTCGAGCGGTCGCCAGGAGGTCATGTTCGAGGGGACGGCGTCGAGCCCGGTCCCGACCGTGCGCGAGCTGCTCCAGGCGATCCGCCACCACGGCGGCACGCCGGTCGAGGCGGCGGAGGAGGCGGCGGTCGTCATGGGCGACCCCTCCGAGCTCGAGGCGGTCCGCGCGGCGCTCGCGGGTGACCTCGCCGGCCGCGCGGTGCGCGTGACGCGGCTGCCGTCCGGCCGCTTCCGGTTCCTGCCCGACTCGCAGCCGCGGCCCGAGGCGAGCCAGAAGGTCCAGATCCTCGCGCAGGAGATCGCGGTCTCCTGCGACCGCTTCATCGAGATGCGCGGGGTCACGACGTTCGGCTTCGTGACCGAGTCCGTCGCGCGCTGGAAGTACGGCCCCGAGCAGGGCGCGCGCCGCCTCGCGAGCGAGCTCTTCCCCGGCCCCGACACCGCGATCACGCACTTGGGGCTCCATCCCTTCGGCGGCGAGGGCACGGTCTTCTTCGCCTACGAGGGGTCCGAGACGGTGTGGGAGGCCGCGAACAAGGGAGTCACCTGCGTCACCGTGCGCGACATCCACGAGTACGGGAGGATCCTCCACGAGATCCGGAAGGGCGCATGAGCGTACGCCTGATCAACCCCCAGTCCCTCGCCGAGGCGAAGGGCTTCTCGCACGTCGCCGTCGGCAAGGGCGCGCCCGTCGTGCTCGCGGGCCAGATCGGCTGGGACAAGACGGGCAGGATCGTCTCCGACGACCTCGTCGCGCAGTTCGCGCTCGCGCTCGACAACCTCGTCGATGCGCTCCGCGCGGCCGGCGGCAAGCCCGCGGACCTCGCGCTCCTCCGCATCTACTGCACGCGCGTGCCGGAGTACCGCGCGCGCCTGAAGGA
>JAKLKT010000049.1:0-1705 GCA_023150495.1 Planctomycetota bacterium | reverse complement strand
ACGCGTACCGGAAGCGCCTCGGCCGCCACTTCCCGGCGATGTGCCTGCTCGGGGTCACCGAGCTCTTCACGCCCGGGTCCCACGTCGAGATCGAGGGTCTCGCGTACGTGGAAGCAGGGGGGGCTCCGGGGGCATGACTTCAGGGCGCCGCCGCGGAATGACGATCCGCAGGGCATGCGGAAGGGCGGCATGACGATCGAGAGCGAGATGGTGGAGAGGCTCCAGGGCACCGACGGCATCCGCCGCCCGGTCGCGCTCGCGAGTGACCCGCGGGTGAAGGGGCTCACGCCGCAGCGCGCGTTCCTCGAGAAGGGCGTCCTCACCGAGGAGTTCTTCGAGCTCTACGCGTACGCCTACGTGTCGTCGCTCGGGAAGCCCGGAGAGGTCGTGATCGGGTGGGACCCGCGCGATCCCGCCGGCGACTTCACCGGGGCGGCGGTGAGGGGCGTCCGCAAGGCGGGCGCGACCGCGGTCGTCGTCGGCATCTTCCCGACGCCCGGCGTCGCGCTCTACCACATCTGGCGCGGCGGTCTGTGCGCGCTGATGATCACCGCGAGCCACAACTTCCGCGACCAGAACGGGATCAAGATCTTCCACGGCCCGCACGCGCTCAAGCTCTTCCCGGAGGAGGACAGGGACCTCACCGCGCGCGTGCTCTCCCTCGACTACGCGCGCGACGTGAAGCCGCTCCCCGAGCGCGGCAGGCGGAGCGAGGCGCGCGACGAGGCCCGCGAGGTGTTCCTGAGGTTCCACCTCGACCCGCGCAACTCGTGGCTGAAGCCGGGCGAGACGCTCGGCGACTTCCCCCTCGTGATCGACGCGGCGAACGGCGCGATGTCGGGGCTCGCCTTCGAGGTCTTCCGCCGGCTGCACGGCGGCCCGGTGACCGAGCTCAACAGCGACACCGGAAGCGGCGACGTCAACCGGAAGAGCGGCGTCGCCGACCTCGAGGGCGTGCAGGAGATCGCGCGCGGCGAGCTGCGGTTCGCGGAGCACGCGGCCGTGCAGGCGCTCTTCGAGAAGGGCGGCAAGGCCGCGGTCTTCGACGCCGACGGCGACCGCTTCTACCGCCTCGACCACGACCGCGAGAGCGGGAGGATCCTCGTGCTCTCGGGCGACGAGACGGCGTGCCACCAGGCGCGGTTCCTCTCCCCCCGGCCCCCCTCACCTCTCTACGTGAACACCGTGGAAAGCGACCTCAACGCGGCGCGCTTCGCCCAGGAGCTCGGCTACGAGCCTGTGCTCACCGGCGTCGGCGACAAGTGGGTGCTGAAGCAGGCGGCCGAGAACCCGGAGCGCTACGGCATCGGCAGCGAGGAGACCGGCCACAACATCTCGCGCGGGTTCGTCACGACGCGCGCGGGCCGCGAGCTCGAGGTGTTCCTCGGCAACGGGTTGAAGAGCGCGCTCAACACCTTCGTCGCGACGCGCGGACTCGCGGCACAGGAGGCGGCGCGGCCCTTCCCTCGCGGGTTCAAGAAGACCTTCTACGTCTACTACACGCGGAAGGAGCTGCTGCGGCAGGGCGGGGAGGTCTTCCGCGGCGTCGAGGAGCTGATCCGGCGCGCGTGCAGGCTCGGCCAGGTCGTCGTGGAACCGCGGCCGGAGGAGCCCGACATGCTCTACCTCGCGGTCATGGGCGCCGACGGCCGCCAGCGCGCCGGGATCTTCGTGCGCAACTCGGGCACCGAGGAGAAGACCGGCG
>JAKLKT010000048.1 GCA_023150495.1 Planctomycetota bacterium | reverse complement strand
CGCCGAGGAGCAGCGGTCGATGTACGGCCACGGCTTCGCGATGCTCTTCCTCTCCCAAGCCTACGGGATGGAGGAGGATCTCGAACGGCAGCGGCGCATCCGCGTCGCCCTCGAGCGCGGCATCGTGCTCACGTCGAAGTCGCAGTCGAACGACGGCGGCTGGCTCTACACGCCGGACTCGAACGGCGACGAGGGATCGGTCACGGTGACGCAGGTGCAGGCCCTGCGCGGCTGCCGGAACGCGGGCATCCTCGTGCCGAAGGAGACGATCGACAAGGCCATCAAGTACATCGAGCGGTCGCAGAACCCCGACGGCGGGATCTCCTACAGCGTCCGCTCGCGCGGCAGCCGCCCCGCGATCACGGCGGCGGCCTGCGCGGTCCTCTACAACGCGGGCCAGTACGACAGCCCGATGGCGACGAAGGCGTTCGAGTACGCCTGGAAGCACTGCAAGCCCACCGTCAGCAACGACGGGCACTATTTCTACACGCAGCTCTACATGTCCCAGGCCTCGTGGCAGAAGGGGGACAAGGTCTGGGGGGAGTACTACCCCGCGATCCAGCGCGTGCTCCTGCGCACCCAGCAGGGCAACGGGTCGTGGAACGGGGACGGCGTCGGTCTCGTCTACGGGACCTCGCTCGCCCTCCTGATGCTCCAGATCCCCTTCAATCATCTGCCCATCCTGTCGCGGTGACCGGGAGGCGCGGGACGAGAGCGGCGTAAACCAGGGGGGCCCCGGGGGCCCGACGGGAGGAATCGATGGACGACCGTGACGCGATCGCGCGCCTCAAGGAGGCGCACGGCCGGATCCGGAGCGAGATCCGCAAGGTGATCATCGGCCAGGACCAGGTGGTCGAGGAGCTTCTCCTCGCCATCTTCTCGAAGGGCCACTGCATCCTCGAGGGCGTGCCGGGCCTCGCGAAGACGCTCCTCGTCTCCACGCTCGCGCGCTCGCTCTCCCTCTCGTTCAGCCGCATCCAGTTCACGCCGGACCTGATGCCGGCGGACATCACGGGGACCGAGGTGATCGAGGAGAACAAGTCGACCGGGCAGCGCGACTTCAAGTTCATCCCGGGTCCGGTCTTCGCGAACGTGATCCTCGCCGACGAGATCAACCGCACGCCGCCGAAGACGCAGGCGGCGCTCCTCGAGTCGATGCAGGAGCGGCAGGTGACGGTCGCCGGCGAGAAGCACGAGCTCCCGTCGCCGTTCTTCGTCCTCGCGACGCAGAACCCGATCGAGCAGGAGGGCACCTACCCGCTGCCCGAGGCGCAGCAGGACCGCTTCATGTTCAAGATCCGCGTCTCCTACCCGACCTGGGACGAGGAGCGCGAGGTGATCAAGACGACCACCTCCGACCGGGAGGTCTCCGTTTCGCCGGCGCTCGACGCGAACGAGATGCTCGAGTGCCAGCGGGCCGTGCGCCGGGTGCCTGTCGCGGACCACGTCGTGGACTACGCGATGCGCCTCGTGCGGCAGACGCGCGTGGGCGAGACGGGCATCCCCGACTTCATCAGGGAGAACGTGTCCTGGGGCGCGGGGCCCCGCGCCTGCCAGTACCTCGTCCTCGGCGCCAAGGCGCGCGCCGCGCTCGCGGGCCGCCACGCGGCCACGACCGAGGACATCCGCGCGGTCGCGCTGCCCGTGCTGCGCCACCGGATCCTCACGAACTTCGCCGCGGAGTCCGCCGGCATCACGCCGGACGCGATCGTCTCCCGCATCCTCGACGCCACGCCCAGCAAGGACGTCGCCGCAGCCGGCGGCGCCGAGGCCGCGCCGGTGCTCCACGGCTGATGGCGCACCCGGGGGGGCAGAGCCGGTTCCTCGATCCGGCGGTGCTGGCGGAGATCTCCCGCCTCGACGTGCGCGCGCGGCAGGTCGTGGAGGGGTACGTCTCCGGCCTCCACAAGTCGCCGCGGAAGGGGTACAGCGTCGAGTTCGCGGAGCACCGCGAGTACGCGCCCGGCGACGACATCCGCCACATCGACTGGAAGCTGTGGGGCCGGGCGGACCGCTACTACATCAAGCAGTACGAGGAGGAGACGAACCTCCGCTGCCACCTGCTGCTCGACGTCAGCGAGTCGATGCGGTTCGGCACGCGGCCCCTCTCGAAGTTCGAGTACGGCGCGACGGCGGCGGCGGCGATCGCCTTCCTGCTCCTCAAGCAGCGCGACGCGGTGGGACTGCGCCTCTTCGACGACCGGCTCCAGGGCGCCGTGCCGGTGTCGAGCAACTGGGCGAGCCTCCAGAACATCCTCTCGATGGTCGAGCCGATGAGACCGCAGCGGAAGACCGACTTCGCGGTGCCGCTCCGCGACTTCGCCGACGCCGCCGGGCGGCGCTCGCTCATCGCGATCTTCTCCGACCTCTTCGCGCCGCTCGAGACGATCGAGAACGGGCTGAAGCACCTCCGCCACAAGCGGCACGAGGTGGTGCTCTTCCACGTGCTCGACGAGACCGAGCTCACCTTCCCCTTCGAGGACAACACGAGGTTCGTCGGGCTCGAGCAGCTGCCCGACCTGATCGCCGAGCCGCGCTCGCTGCGGGACGGGTACCTGCAGGTCCTGCGCGAGTTCCTCGAGCAGGTTCGGCGCATGTGCGCCTCGATGCGGATCGACTACATGCTCCTCTCGACCGGCGACCGGCTCGACAAGTCGCTCGCCGGCTTCCTCGCGGCGCGCGCGCGGGTCGTGCGCGGGAGCACGCGGCGGCGATGATCGCGATCTCCTTCGTCCACCCGGCGATGCTCGGCGGCCTCGCGCTCGCGAGCCTGCCGATCATCATCCACCTCCTGAACCGGCGGCGGTTCAAGACGATGGAGTGGGCGGCGATGGAATTCCTGCTCAAGGCGGCCGTGCGCAACCGCCGCCGCGTGCGCCTCGAGAACCTGCTCCTCCTGCTGCTCCGGACCGGGCTCGTCGTCCTCCTGATCCTCGCGGTCGCGCGCCCGTTCAGCGAGCGCGAGGACGCGCTCGCCGCGCTCTTCGGCGCCGCGGGGCCGACCGACCGCATCCTCCTGCTCGACGACTCGCACTCGATGCGGGCCGGGCAGGGCAACCGCTCGGCGTTCGACACGGCGAAGGGGCTCGCGCGACGCCTCGTCGAGCGCCTCCACGAAGAGCGGAGCAGCGACCGGATCACGCTGCTCCTCGGCACCCGGCCGCGCGACGCCGAGGAGGGGTTCCGGCGCGTCTCCGTGGCGAGCGCGCACGGCCCGCGTCTCGCGAAGGCGATCGACGCGCTCCAGCCCTCGGACGGCACGTTCGACGTCGTCGCCGCGGTGGAGGCGCTCCTCGCCGACCGCGAGGAGGGCGAGGCGCGCCTCGTCGTCCACGTCATCTCCGACTTCCGGCGGCGCGACTGGGCCGAGGGGACCGGCGACCTCCGCCCTGACGCGATGAAGGCGCTCGCCGCGCTCGCGGAGCGGGCCGACGTGAGGCTGGTCGACGTCGGCGCGCCGCCCGTGGACAACGTGGGCGTCGTGGGGCTCGAGCCGGTCGATCGCGCCGTGATCGCGGGGGTCCCCGCCACATTCGTCGCGCGGGTCAGGAACTACGGCCCCTCCCCCGCCTCGAACGTCACCGTGCAGTTCGAGTTCGGCGCGCACCAGCAGGTGCCGGTGCGCGTCGAGGGCGAGATCCCGCCCGGCGGCGAGCCCGTCGAGGTGAAGACCGAGTACACGTTCCGCGCCCCCGGGCCGGCCGTCGTGCGCGCGCGCACGCCCGCCGGCGTGCTCCCGGGCGACGACGTGCGCCGGCGCATCGTGAGCGTCCGCCCGCGGATCCGCTTCCTCCTCGTGGACGGCGAGCCGGAGCCGGAGGCCTACCGCGGCGAGACCGACTTCCTCGCCGCCGCGCTCATGCCGCCCGGCGACGTCGCGAGCGGCATCGAGGTCGACGTCGTCGCCGACAGCTCGTTCGGCGGCCGCGATCCCGCGGCCTACGACGGCATCTTCCTCTGCAACGTCTACCGCCTCCCGGACGACCGGGTGAAGGCGCTCGAGGAGTACGTCCGCGCCGGCGGCGGCGTCGTCTTCTTCCTCGGCGACCAGGTGGACCCGCAGGTCTACAACTCGGTCTTCTACGGCCGGGGGGAGGAGGCGGGCCGCCACCTGCTCCCGTTCGCCCTGCGCGACGTGGAGGGATCGTCGGACGACTACAGCAACCTCGCCCCCGCCGCCCCCGACCATCCCGCCGTGCGGTTCCTGCGCGGGCTCCACCCGGCCGTGTTCCGCACGGTGGCCGTGAACCGGTTCGTCAAGTGCGACGCGTCGTCGCGGAGCGACGCCCGAGTGCTCCTCTCCTACACGGACGAGGACGGCTCGCCCGCGCTCGCCGAGAAACCGCTGGGCGAGGGTCGCGTGCTGCTCTTCACGACGGCCGCGGACCTCGAGTGGTCCGACTTCCCCCAGTCGATCCTCTGGCTGCCGCTGCTCCAGGAGGCGGCGCGCTACGTGGTCCGACGCGACCCGGACATCTACACGAAGACGGTCGGCGAGCCGATCGTCGTCCCGTACGACCCGAAGGAGATGGCGCCGCAGGTCGCGGTCGTCCCGCCGCCCGAGCTCGGGGGCACGCCGATCCAGCTCGCCTCCGCGCGGGACGAGGCGACGAAGCAGCTCTTCTACCGCTACGACCGGACGACCGTCGCGGGCGAGTACGCGGTGCGCCTGAAGACGCCGCAGGGCGAGGCGTTCGAGCGGCTCTACGCGACGAACCTCGACCCGAGCGAGGGCGATCTCGAGCGCGTCGACCTCGAGAAGCTCCGCGCCGCCGCGCCCGGCGCGCGGATCGAGCGCGGCGCGGAGGGCGCCGCGCTCGGGGGCGAGGACGCGGACCGCTCGGAGTTCTGGCGCACGCTGGTCGTCGCGCTCGTCGCGGTCGCGGCCCTCGAGACGCTCCTCGCGTGGCGCTTCGGCCACCACGCCGCGAAGCGGGTCGAGGCCGAGGGGAAGCAGGTGTTCGTCCGATGAGCGGCTGGCTGCGCGCGCTGCTCGGCGTCGAGGAAGGGGACATCCCCGAGGGCGCGGTCCCGTCGTTCGAGTTCGCGAACCTGCCCCGCGGATCGGCGGGCCTCGCCCTCCTGCTGCTCGCGCTCGCGCTCGTCGCCGGCGTCTACTGGATCTACCGCCGCGAAGGCAGCGCCCCCGGCCCCCTGAAGATCGCCCTCGCCTCGCTGCGGGCGCTCGTGATCGCCTGCGCCTTCCTCCTCATCCTCGAGCCGGTCCTCTCGATCGACCAGGTGGAGGAGATCGACAAGAGCACGCTCCTGCTGCTCGACGGGTCGCTCTCCATGATCTCGCGCGACCGCTATGCGGACGAGGCCACGTGGGCGGCGCTGCGGAACGCGATCTCGAAGGACCCGCGCGAGCTTCCTCGCTACCGGATCGTCAACGAGGCGCTCGACGCGTCGGGGCTCGTCACGATGCTCGCGCGCAGCAACCGCGTGATCGTGCACAACTTCTCGGACACGGCGGCGGCGCCGGTCATCGTGCCGCGGCTCGCGCGCGACGCGGTCCCGCCGCCCGTGCCCGGCATCGAGCTCGGCTCCGACAAGGGCCGGGAACGCGCGGTCAAGGGCACGAACCTCGCGGGCTCGGTCCGGCAGGCGGTCGAGGCGGCCGGCTCCGACCGGGTCTCCGCGATCATCGTCGTCACCGACGGGCGGAACAACCTCGGGCCGCCGCCCGAGGACCTCGCGCTCTACCTCCGGAACAAGGACCTCCGCCTCTTCACGGTCGTCGTCGGCGAGGCGGAGCTGCCGAGGAACCTCCGCGTCACGTCGCTCGGCGGGCCCGACCGCATCTTCCGGAACGACCCCGCGGTCTTCGAGGCGCGCGCGACCGGGCGCGGCTACGGCAGCGCGACCGTCGAGCTCATGCGGCGCTACCCCGAGGCGGGCGACGCGTGGGATCACATCGCGGTCGAGCACGTGGACTTCCCCCCGGGCGACCAGCCGGCGGTCCTCCGGTTCACGGACCGGCCCCCGAAGACCGGCCTCGTCGAGTACCGCGCGCGGATCGAGCCCGCGACCGACGAGTCCGACACGAAGGACAACGAGAAGATCTTCGTCACGCGCGTCGTCGAGGAGAAGGCGAAGGTGCTGCTCGTGGCGGGCGCGCCGGCGTACGACTACTACGCGATCAAGAACACGCTGATGCGCGACTCGACGATCACGCTCGCGTGCTTCCTCGAGAGCGCCGACCCGGGCTTCCGCCAGGACGGCAACATCTCGATCGAGGACCTGCCCAAGGAGGAGAAGGACCTCTTCGCGTACGACATCGTCATCCTCCACGACCCGGACCCGGCCGCGTTCCCGCCCGACTGGCCGGCGATGCTCAAGAAGTTCGTGGCGGAGCACGGCGGCGGGCTCGCCTTCGTCGCCGGCAACAAGTACACGCTCTCGCTCCTCCGCGACACGCCCTCGGGCGAGAACGACCTCTCCGGCATCCTCCCGGTCGTCCTCGACACCGACCGCGCCGACCAGCCCGGGATCGGCATCGGCTACGGCGGCTACTTCACGTCGCCCTGGCGGATGGCGCCCGAGCCCGCCGGCCTCTCGCACCCCGCGACGCGCTTCCACTCCGACCCGAAGCAGGCGAAGGAGCTCGTGTGGGACCGGCTGCCGCCGTTCTACTGGTGCTTCCCGGTGCTCAAGGCGAAGCCCGGCGCGGTCGTCCTCGCGCGCCACGACGACCCGCGCGAGACCGTCGAGCCGTACGGCCGCCGCCCCGTGCTCGCGGTGCACCGCTACGGCGCCGGCCGCGTGCTCTTCCTCGCGGCCGACGAGACGCACCGCTGGCGCGGCACGGCGGAGGCGATCTTCGACCGCTTCTGGGTGCAGACGACGCGATTTCTCCTCGAGGGCAGGCTCGGGGGCGCGAAGCGCAGGTTCCGCGTGTACCTCGACCGGGAGCTCGTCGACCTCGGCGACGCCGTGCGCGTCTCGGCGGAGGTCTTCGACCCCTCGTTCGAGCCGCTCGAGGCGCCCTCCGTCTCCGTGACCGTGCACGGCCCGGAGCTCGAGCGGGAGATGAAGCTCGCCCCCGTCGAGGGCAAGCCCGGCCACTTCGCGGGCTCGTTCGCGCCCCCCGCCGTCGGCGACTACGAGCTGTTCGCGACGGCCGCGGAGTTCCGGGGCGAGGGTCCCGAGGCTCCCGCGGCGTCATTCCGCGCGGAGGAGCCGCACCGCGAGATGGGCGACGTCCGCGCGGACCGGCCGCTGCTCAGGGACCTCGCGACCCGCACGCGCGGGACCCTATCCGAGGTCTACGAGCTCGGAAAGCTCGGCGACCCGCAGATCATCCCGCCGGCGAGCGAGCGCGTGGTGACGCAGGGCCGGCCGGTGCCGCTCTGGGACACGTGGACGACCGTCACCCTCTTCCTCCTGCTGCTCTGCGCGGAGTGGATCCTGCGCAAGCGCTACCGGATGGTGTGAGATGGACGACCTCGAGGAGATCCGCACCCGGCTCGACGCGCTCCGCCGCCGTATCGCCGCGGCGCTCGCCCTCGACGGGGGCGCGCGCGTGGCGGGGGTCCTCCTCGCCGCGGTCGCCCTGAGCTTCCTCCTCGACCGCGTGTTCCGCCTCGAGGTCGCGGCGCGGGCGGTGATCCTCCTCGCAGGCCTGCTCGCGATCGGCTGGGTCTCCTGGCGCTTCCTGCTCCGCCGGCTGCGCCGGCTCCCCGGCGAGGATCCGCTCGCGATCGCGGTCGAGGCGCGCTACCCCGACCTCTCCGACCGCCTGATCTCGGCGCTCCAGCTCGCGCGCGTCGGCGACCCCGAACGCTACGGCATGTCGCCGCAGCTCATCGAGGACGCCGTGCACGCGGTCGCCGAGCCGGTGAAGCACCTCGACTTCGGCCGGATCCTCGCGACCGGCCGCGTCGCGCGCCGCGCGGCGCTCGGGCTCTTCGCGCTCGGGATCCTCGCCGCGAGCGCGGCCGCCGACCCCGCCGCGGCGGGTATCTGGTTCGAGAGGAACGTCCTCCTGCGCGACGTCCGCTGGCCGCAGAAGACCTACCTGGTCGTGGACGAGGACCTCTTCCCGAACCGGGTCGCCCGCATCGTGCGCGGCGCGGATCTCGTCGTGACCGCGCGGAGCGTCGGCACGGAGCACCCGGAGCGCGTCACCATCCACTACCGGGACAGCGAGGGGGAGCGGGGGAAGGCCACGATGAAGGCCGACCTCCAGGGCCACGTCTACCGCCACGAGTTCAAGGCGATCGCCTTCCCGATCACGTTCCGTCTCGAGGGCGGCGACGAGGTCACCGAGGACTACCGGATCGAGCTCATGGACGCCCCCGAGGTCGTCGAGGTGGCGGTCGAGGTCGGATTCCCTCCCTACGCCGGGCGCGACCCCCTGCGCGTCGACCCGGCCGAGGGCGACCCGGAGATGCTCCGGGGCGGCTACCTCACCCTGCGCGGGAGGACGACAAAGCCCCTCCAGTCGATGGAGATCGTGCTCGGCGAGGGGGCGGAGACCTCGGTCCCCGGCAAGCTCACGGGCCCCGACTCCTTCGAGGCGACGATCGCGCCCGAGGAGACGGTCCTCCTCGGCGTGCGGCTCCGCGACACCGACGGGCTCTCGAACCCGACGCTCGCGCCGCGATTCGTCGTGCGCGTCATGGACGACGCGGCGCCGCGCGTGCGACTGCAGAAGCGCGGCGTCGGCGCGATGGTCGTGCCCGTCGCGCTCGTGCCCTACACGGTCCGCGCGACCGACGACGTGAAGGTCGTCGAGGGGCGGCTCGAGATCGTGAAGAGCGCGGGCGACCGCGAGGCCCCGGAGCCCCACAGCGTCGCCCTCCCCGCCGAGCGGCTCGGGGCCGAGAGCGTCGAGATCGACGCCGAGATCGAGCTCGGTCCGCTGGGCCTAGCGCCCGGCGCCTTCCTCGCCTTCACGGCGTACGGCAAGGACAACGCGCAGCCGGCGGCCCACGAGGGCAAGTCGGACCCGGTCGCGCTCAAGGTCGTGACGCTCGAGGAGCTGACGAACGAACTGCTCGGCCGTCAGCAGGAGCAGCGCGCCTTCTTCGAGGAGCTCATCCAGCGCGAGCGCCGCGTGCGCGACCGCTTCCTCGACCTGCGCGACAAGCCGCCGGCCGCGGCCGAGATGACCGCGCAGTTCGAGAGCCAGGCGCAGGACCAGCGCGAGATCGCGCGCCGCGTGCACGCGATCGAGCGCGCCTTCGAGCAGATCTTCGACGAGATGTACTACAACCGGATCGCGGAGCCCGGGACGATCGGCCGGCTCCGCTCGTCGATCGTCAAGGGCCTCGAGCAGCTCCGCACGGACGTCATGGATCCGCATGCGCGCCGCCTCGACGACGCAGCGCTGCGCGCGGCGACGCTCGCGATCGGCGGGGCGGACGGCGACGCGGTCGAGGCGGGCTACGAGGACGTCCTGAAGGCGATGGAGGCGATGCTCGCCCGCATGGAGAAGGCGGAGGGCTTCACCGAGATCGTCGAGACCGTCCGGTCGATCCTCGCCGACCACGGCAAGGTGAAGGAGCTGACCCGGAAGAAGTACGAGGATGTCCTCCGCGACATCTTCGGAGAGAACCCGCCGCCGCCGGACAAGCCGAAGTGACGGGAGGGGGAGGCGCCTGGGCCCTTCGGTGACCGAGTGCCGGGGCCCGGGGGACGGGGCGGGAGCCCCGCATGTCCCGGGAACGTAAAAAGGCCGAACTCCCCCGCCGCCCGGCGGTTGGAAACTGCAAACGCCCGCGCGGGGCCGGCTCCCCGCGGGGGGGTAGAATGGCAACGCGGGGCGTGCGGACCCCGCCGAAACCGGAGACATCCCGTGACGCGAGCCCTCCTTGCCTGCGCGCTCCTCTCCTCCCTCGCCCTCTCGCAGGAGCCCGCGCCGGCCCCCGCGCCCAAGGCGGGGGAGATCGCCGACAAGCAGAAGGAGGTCGGCGAACGCCTGAAGCGCATCGAGGAGACGATGCAGCGGATCATGAAGCAGCTCGCGAGGAACAACCCGGACCAGGCGGCGCGGCTCAAGATGGCCTGGCAGCGCAGCAAGGACGACCGGAACCTCGAGAAGGTGGGCGAGATCGAGACGCTGCTCCGATCGGAGTACTTCAACGAGGCCTTCGAGAAGCAGAAGCAGCTCGAGGCGGCCCTCGCCCGGCTCCTCGACATCCTGCTCGACCGCGATGCGGAGCGCAAGGACCTCCAGGACCAGATCAAGCGCAAGGAGGACCAGCTCGCCACGCTCAACCGGATCCTCGAGCAGGAGCGCGACCAGCACCTCAAGTCGGAGAAGTTCGCCGACCCCGAGAAGGCGCTCCAGCGCGCGGCCGCCGCGAAGGCGAAGCTCGGCGACCTGATCGCGCGCGAGCAGGCGCTCATCGACGGCACGAAGGCCTCGCCGGGCGATCCCGCGATCGCAGAGCTCCAGCGGCGGCTCGCGGAGCTCCAGAAGGCGCAGGCGGACCTCCGCGGCCGGAAGGATGCCGGCGCCCAGGAGGCGCTCGCGGCGAAGGCGAAGGAGCTCGCCGAGGAGATCGGGAAGCTCGCCCAGGGCCTCCCCGACGCCCTGAAGCAGGAGGCCGAGGGGCGCCGGAACCCCGCGGAGCAGGCGGCGGGTGCGGTCGGGCGCGCGGCCGAGGGCATGGGCCAGGCGGGCGAGGGCATGCGCGGCGGCGAGGGGTTCGAGCAGCCGCAGGAGCAGGCGGAGGAGGACCTGAAGGAGGCGCAGGACGCGCTGAAGCGCCTCGCGAAGCGGCTCGAGGACCACGGGCAGAAGAAGCTCGGGGAGGACCAGAAGCGGATCCGCGAGGACGCCGGCCGCCTTGCCGAGGAGCTCGAGAAGCTCCAGCGCGGCGCGCCCGGCACCGACCCCGGCGCGGGCGAGGTCCGGAAGTCCCAGGGCGACATGGGCAAGGCCGAGGGCAAGCTCGACAAGGGCAACCGCCCCGACGCCGTCCCGCACGAGGAGGACGCCAAGAAGGAGCTCGAGAACGCCTACAAGAAGCTCGAGAAGTTCGAGGAGGAGCTGAAGCGCCTCATCGAGATGCCGGACTACGACAAGATGGCCGAGGAGCAGAAGAAGACCGAGGAAGAGACCGAGGAGCTCCTCAAGAAGATGAAGCAGGAGGCCGGCAGGCAGGGCGAGGAGGGCTCCACGCCGGGGCAGCAGGGGGTGGAGGGGGCGAAGGGGGCGATGCAGCGCGCGGAGCGGAACCTCCGCGGCAAGTCGGCCAACCGCGCCAACAAGGACCAGAAGGAGGCGATCGAGCGGCTGGAGAAGGCGAAGGAGGAGCTCGAGGAGATCCTCCGCCAGCTCCGCGAGGAGGAGCAGCTGATGCTCCTCGAGGCGCTCGAGCGCCGCCTCACCCGGATGCGCGACCTGCAGACGAAGATCCACAAGGAGACGCTCTCCCTGAATCTCCGCCTGAAGGACGCGGCCACGCCGCCTCGGGCGGTCGCGGACAAGGCGCAGCAGCTCGGCGACGGCGAGGCGGAGCTCTCCGCGGAGGCCGAGAAGGTTCTCGAGATCCTCAGCGAGGAGGGCACGACCGTCGTCATCCCGGACGTGATCCGCGACATGAAGCGCGACCTCGACGGCCTCGCCGCGAGGCTCCGCAAGCTCGACGCCGGCGACTACAC
>JAKLKT010000047.1 GCA_023150495.1 Planctomycetota bacterium | reverse complement strand
GCATGGGGGAGATCCTACCGTCCGAGGGAGCGTTCGTCCCGCCGCGCGGCATGGGGGGGCTCCGGGGCCATGGCGCTCAGTCCGTGTAGATGCCCCACGGGGCGTCGATGTGGCCCCCCTTGGGGGCGAGCGCGAGGAGGCCCGCGGTCAGCTGGCCGCAGCCCATGCCGTCCTGCTTCCCCGCGCTGTACCGCGTCTTCACGGGGCAGCCGAGGCCCATGAGCCGGTCCCGGAAGTCCCGCACCTCCGCCCAGGTCGGCGAGCGGTAGGGGCCGCCGATGTCGTTCCACGGGATCACGTCGAGGATCGCCCTGAGCCCCTGGAGCCGCTCGCGGAGCGCCTCGACGTGCCGGTCGTCCATGTTCACGCCGGGGATCGCCACGTACTGGAGCGTGACCCACGGCACCGCGCAGGCCGTCTGGTACTCGCGCATCGCGTCGAGGAGCCCCGGCAGCGGGTGCGCGCGGGTGACGGGCATCAGGCGCTCGCGCGTCTCCTCGACCGCGGAGTGGAGCGAGAGGTAGAGCCGCCACGGCCGCCGCTCCGCGGCATACCGCCGGATCCGCGGCGTGAGCCCGGCCGTCGAGATCGAGATGCGCTTCCTCGACAGCGAGGGGCCGTGGTGGTGGTTGAGGCTCGTGCAGGCGTCCATCACGGCGTCGTAGTTCTGGAGCGGCTCCCCCTGGCCCATGAAGATCACGTCGCTCACGCGGAGGCCCGCGTCGAGCTCCGCGCGCGCGAGCGACTCGAGGATCTCGCCCGGCGAGAGGTTGCGCCGGAGGCCGAGCGCGGCGGTCGCGCAGAACGTGCAGCCGAGCGCGCAGCCCGCCTGCGAGGAGAGGCAGAGGGTCACGGCCTTGAGGTTGCGGATCAGCACGACCTCGACGGCCTCGCCGTCGAGGGCCGGGAAGACGTACTTCCGCGTCCCGTCGGCCGCGACCTTGACGGCAGGCGCGTGGAGGAGCGGCCCGAACCGGAAGCGCGCCTCGAGCTTCCCCCGCGCCTCGCGGCCGAGCGGGAGCTCCTCCCAGGAGAGCGCGCGCCGCTGGTGCATCGCGAGCGCCACGTCGCGCGCGATGATCGGCGCCGCGCGCACGCCCGCTGCCTCGAAGGCGAGGGGGAGCGCCGGCACGGGGAGGTCGCGCAGGTGGGGGAGGGTCATCGTCCCGGCTGCTGGGCGCCCGGCTGCTGCGGGCCGCCGGAGGCCTTCGGCGGCAGGATGTCGTCGGCCTGCACGAGCTGGAGGATGCGGACGAACGTGCGCTGCGGCCGCGCGGCGACCGTGTCGACGTCCTCCCGGGGCGCCTCGTTGCCGATGCTCGGCGGCTCGACCGTCAGGGTCACGACCATGGCCGTGGGCATCGCGCGGCGTTCCTCGGAGTTCCAGCTCTCGAACGTGTCGAGCCGGTGCTGCCCGAGCGTCTCCTGCGAGCGGCGCTCCTCCTCCTCGGCGGGGTATCCCACGTAGAGCACGTCGAAGGCGAGGACGCGGTCGTAGACCTCGTAGTAGTCGCCCCCCTGGAGCGGCGTCCCGTCCGGGTAGTAGCTCTCGCGGCGGTAGAGGCGCCGCACGTCGCCCTCGCCGCGCGCGAGGCGATAGCCGGTCTCGATGACGGGGCTCGAGAGGAGGTTCTTCCGGTCGAAGAACTCCTCCTTGTGGATCGAGGGGCGCATCGTGACGAAGTTCATCGTGTCCGCGGGCTGGCTGCCGCGCGACCCGTCCTCGCCGCGGAACGGGAACGCGTTCTGGGCCCGCGGGTGCGTGTAGAGGCTCTGGAGATCGTCCTCGATGAGGTTGAGGACGGCGGGCCCGACGGCCGAGAAGGCGCGCTGCGAGCGCGCGTACTGCTCGAGCTCGCTCACGTTCATGAAGATCGCGTAGTAGCTGCTCATCAGGAGCGCGAAGAGCGTCGTCGCGAGGATGACCTCGAGGAGCGTGAAGCCGCGGCGCGTCATCGGGTGGTCCCCCCGGCCCCCCCCGATTCCTCCTCGGGGGCGAGGTAGACGGCCGTCCAGGCCGAACGGGGCACGAGCCCGTCCCCGCTCATCTCGGAGGCGTTGTAGCCCGGCGGGTAGACGGTCACCTCGATGAGGAGCATCCTGTCGATGTCCTCGGCCTGCATCACCGACGCCTCCTCCTCCTCGCCGTCGACGGGCGCCGCGGAGCCCTCCTCGCCGAAGAGCGGCTCGTAGGTCCGGTCGTCCTGCACCTCGACCTTGCCCGACGCGCCGGCGCCGAGTGCGGCGGTGATCGTCACCTCCCAGCGGTAGCCGGGGTAGCGGCTGCCGAGGACCTTCTCCTCGTCGACGATGCGCCGCGAGACCGTCGCGGGGAACGTGCCCTCGGTCGTGCCCTCGCGGTACTCCTCGTGCTCGAGCGCGGCGAGATCGAGGCGGAGGCGGAGGAGCTCCGCCATGTCGCGCTCGACCTGCATGCGCAGCACGGCGTCCGCCGCGCGCGAGTGGCCCTCGAGGAGGAAGATCGCGATCATCGCGAAGAGGAGGAGCGCGATCACGACTTCGAGGAGCGTGAGGCCCTTCTCGCGGAGCCGGGGGGGCGGCGGGGGGGTGGCGATCATCTGCCGAGCTCCGCCTCCGTCAGCTTGAACTCGCCGACGTCGCGTCCGGGGCCCACGGAGACGAGCCCGCTGAAGCTCACGCGGATGGTGCGGACGCGGTCCGCCTCGTCGAGGGAGGAGACCCGGTTCGACTCGAGGACGAGCGTGTGCGCCGGGACGGTGCCGTCCGCCGCGTAGGTGATCGCGTAGCGGCCCCTGAGCGGGGTGCGGCCCTCGTAGAACTCGATCAGGATGCCGTCGGGCAGCTTGTGCCAGTCGAGCTCCTCCGGCGGCATCTCCTCGTCGAAGACGAGGATCTTCACGGGCTCCTTGTCCGGATCCGGCGACTCCTCCTCCTCCTCGCGGGGGAGCTGGACGGCCCAGCTCATGTCCTCCGTGTTCACGTGGATCGCGTAGGCGCACTGGTCGAGGACCGCCTGGCTCTTCACGAAGTCGATCGTCGTGGCGAGGCGGCTGACCTCGCTCTCGAGCTCCTTCTCGGCGACGAGGAAGCCGAACGCGCGGGGCGAGAACGCGAGGAGCAGCCCGACGATCACGAGCACCGCGACGAGCTCGATCAGCGTGAAGCCGCCCGCGCGGGGCCGTCGCGGAGCCGCCACGGCGTGCCTACTCCTTCTCCTCGGGGTACATGATGTCGTCCTCCGTGCCCTCCTGGCCGTCCGGACCCCAGCAGACGATGCGGATCTTGTTGCCCTCCTTCTCGAGGACGTACTTGTTGCCCCACGGGTCGTCCACGATCTTCGTGAAGTCGGGCTCCCCTGGCCGGATCGGCTGCTCCATCTCCTCGAGGCTCTCGGGGAGCTTCTTGCTGTCGCTCATCGTGCGCCAGTTCATCGCGTCGTCGTAGTACTCCTTGCACTTCGCCTGCGCGATGCTCCTCTGGCCGAATCCGAGCATCGCCCAGATCCTCGGCCCCGCGAACGCGGCGAGGAGGCCGACGATCACGACGACGACCATGATCTCGACGAGCGTGAAGCCGCGGTCCCTGCGGTTGTCTTGCATGGTTCTCACCTTCGCTGGATGGACGTGGAGGTTTCGAGGATGGGGAGCATCACGGAGATCACGATGAAGCCGACGACGAACGCGAGGCCGACGATCAGCATCGGCTCGAGGACGGCCAGCGCGCGGGTCGTCGAGGTCTCGATCTCCTCCTCGTACGCCTGCGCGACGCGCTCGAGCATCTCCTCGAGCTGGCCCGTCTGCTCGCCGACCGCGACCATGTAGCCGACGACCGGCGGGAAGACGCCCGACTTCTTGAGAGGCGTCGCGATGTCCGCCCCCTCGAGGATGCGCGTGCGCACGTCCTCGAGCACGCGTTCCATGAGCTTGTTGTCGAGGATCGTCTTGACGATCGCGAGCGATTCCAGCACGGTCACGCCCGACCGGAGGAGGGTCGACATCGTGACCGCGAACCGGCTCACGATCTGCTTCTTGAAGAGCTCTCCCACGACGGGGAGCTTGAGCTTCATCGCGTCGTACCAGAAGCGGATGTGCGGCTGCGCAAGCAGGACGTAGCGCCAGATGACCCAGACGCCGAACACGAGGAACAGGAGCCATGTCCCGTTGGCCTGGAGGAAGCGGGACGTCCAGTCGAGGACGCGCGTCATCCACGGCAGCTCGGTCCCGCGGGCCTTGGCGATCGAGATGAGCTTCGGGACGACGAAGTTGACGAGGAAGATGACGACGCCCGCGCCGACGAAGAGCATGATCGCCGGGTAGATGAGCGCCGTCTTGACCTTGCCCGTGACCTTCTGCTGCCGCACGCGGTAGTCGGCGAGCCTCGTGAGCACCGAGTCGAGGTTGCCCGACGCCTCGCCCGCCTTCACCATGTTCACGAAGAGGTCGTCGAAGAGCCGCGGGTGGAGCGCGAGCGCCTCGCCGAAGCTCTTCCCGCGGACGACCTGCTCGCGAACGTCGCGGAGGATCACCTCGATGTCCCGGTGCTCGACCTGCTCGATCAGCGCGCCGAGGGCCTGGGCGAGCGGGATGCCCGAGCGGAGCAGCGTCGCGAGCTGCCGCGTGTAGATCGGGAGCGAGGCGCCCCCCTTGAGGCGCTTCTCGAAGCGGAAGATCCGGCGCAGGGAGGTGCGCGGTCTCGCCACTTTCTCTCCGGAGGTCTCCGCGGAGACCTCGGAGAGGACGAGCTCGGTGACGAGGACGTTCTGGTCGCGCAGCCGCGAACGGGCCTCGCGCGGCGTGTCGGCGTCGACGATGCCCGCCTTCGCGCCGCCGGAGGGATCGTAGCCCTTGTACTCGTAGATCGGCATCAGAAGGTGTCGAGCTGGGTCACGCGGAGGACCTCGGCGGGCGTCGTCACGCCCTTCAGTACCTTCTGCGCGCCGTCCATGCGGAGCGTGCGGCAGCCCCGCTCGATCGCGCTCTTCTTGATCACGCTCGAGCTCTTCCGCTCGATGATCTGGTCCTTGAGGACGTCGTCCACCGGCATGATCTCGTAGATGCCCGTGCGGTCCGTGTAGCCGGTGTTGAAGCAGCTCGGGCAGCCGCGGCCGTGGAAGAGCTTCCCGCTCGGGAAGTCGGAGATCGAGAGGCCGATGAGCTTCAGGTCGCGCAGCTCCTCGGCGGTCGGCACGTGCTCCTCCCGGCAGGCGGGGCAGATGCGCCGGACGAGGCGCTGGGCGATCACGCAGACGACCGACGAGGCGACGAGGTAGGGCTCGATGCCGATGTCCACGAGGCGCGTCACCGTGCTCGCGGCGTCGTTCGTGTGGAGCGTCGAGTAGACGAGGTGGCCGGTCAGCGCGGCCTGGATCGCGATGCGCGCCGTCTCCACGTCGCGGATCTCGCCGACCATCATGATGTCCGGGTCCTGGCGCAGCAGATGGCGCAGGCCCTTCGCGAAGGTGAGCCCCTTCTTCTCGTTGATCTGGATCTGGCTGATGCCCGCGATGTGGTACTCGATCGGGTCCTCGAGCGTGATCACGTTCTCCTGCGAGGAGTTGACCTTCTGGAGGGCCGCGTAGAGCGTCGTGGACTTGCCGGAGCCGGTCGGGCCGGTGACGAGGATGATCCCGTGCTGGTACTGGATGTAGTGCTCGATCAACCGGAGGTTGTCCGACTCGAGCCCGATCTCCTCGAGCGAGTAGAGGCGGGCGCTCTTGTCGAGCAGGCGGAGCACGATGCGCTCGCCGTAGTTCGTGGGCACGGCCGAGATGCGGATGTCCACGTCGGCGTCGCCGATCTTCACCGTGGCGCGACCGTCCTGCGGCATCCGGCGCTCGGCGATGTCCATGCCCCCCTGCACCTTGAGGCGCGAGAGGATCGCGTCCTGCACCTTCTTCGGCGGCGCCTCCATGTCGTAGAGGACGCCGTCGATCCGGTAGCGCACCTGGAGGCGGTCGGGGAAGGGCTGGAAGTGGACGTCGCTCGCGCGCATCTTGAGCGCGTTGAAGAGGATCATGTTCACGAGGCGGATGATCGGCGCCTTGTTCGCGGTCGCGAGCAGGTCCTCCGACTCGTCGATCGCCGCCGCCTCCTTGAGGATGTCGTCCTCCCGGAGGCCTTCCATCGTCTCGTCGACGAGTCCGCCCGCCTTGTCCTTGTAGGCCCGGTTGATGAGCGACGTGATCTCGGCGCGGGGCGCGAGCACCGGCTCCACCTCGCACTGGACCATCGCCGCGAGGTCGTCCATCGGGTGCGTGTCGAGCGGGAAGGCCGTCGCCACCCGCATGGCTCCGTTCTCGCGGCCGACTCCGACGAGTGCGTAGTTGCGCGCGAAGCCGACGGGCACGTTGCTCACGAAGTCGTCCGGGACGAGCTGGTCCGAGAGGGAGGGTAGGTAGGGGATCTCGAGCGCGTGGGCGAGCGTGCGGAGGAGGTCATTCTCCGACATGTAGCCCTTGTGGAGCATGATCCGCTCGAAGGTCTGGCCGCTCTCCTCCTCGAGGCGGAACACCTCCTCCAGCCGCTCGGGATCGAGCAGGTCGTGCTTCCTGATGAACTCCCGGATCAGCTCTCGCATCGACGCTTCCGCTCCTTGGACGCCGCGCGGACGAAATCCGTCCGCAAGAGGCCGATTCTAGCACGGGACGGCGCTCCGGCCCCCGGAGCCCCCTCGCCTAACCTATTGGGCGGGCCGGAGTTACTTCCCGGTCGAGGCCCTCGCCCGGAGGCGCTGCACCTCCTGGAGCGCGATGTCCGGCGGGACCTCCTGGAATCGGCCCGCATCGATGAACGAGCCGATGTCCATCTCGGCGATCCCCGCCTCGTCGGGGCTCTTGTACCGGGGATCGTCGCGGAAGTTCTCGTTGTGGATCTCCACCACCTCGATCAGCTCGTCCGCCTTCATCTTCGCGATCCAGCTCTGGCGGTGGAGCTCGTCGAAGGAGACCCCGCGCTGCCGCAGGATGTGAGGCGTCACGAAGATGAACAGGTTCCGGTGGACCTTCCGGCGCGTCTTGTTCTTGAAGAGGTAGCCGAGGACGGGGATGTCGCCCAGGAGCGGGATCTTGTCCTCGGAAAGCGTCTCCTCCTCGCCGATCAGGCCGCCCATGACGACCGTGTAGCCGTTCGGGAGCGCGACCGTGCTCACGAGGTTGTTCACGATCCTCGGCGGCGGCAGGCCGGCCGCGGACGAGCTGCCGATGAAGGACGACACCTCGAGCTCGATCTCGAGCCGCAGGTAGTTGTCCGCGCTGATGTGCGGCGACACGGTGAGCGTGACGCCCGCGTTCACGTAGTCCTGGAATCCCGAGCTCAGGGAGCCCGACGAGAGCTCCGTTTGCTCGCTCACGGGCTGCTGCTGCTCCGACTTGATCGTCGCGGAGGCGTTCTCGTACGTCACGACCGACGGCATCGAGAGGATCTTCGCGTTGTTGAGCCGCTGGGCCGCCTGGAGGAGGACCGGGATGCCGCCGTTCCGGAAGATGCCGGCGACGAGGCCGCCGCCCGGGTCGGTGAGGCTCGTCGGCACGTTGATGTCGGGGATCCCGTCGTTATCCGTGTCCTCGAAGGTCGAGAGGCCCCAGTTCGTCACGCCGAAGCCCGACGGCTCGTCGCTCGTGAGGCCCCCCTCGTCGATGCCGGTCAGCTCCACGCCGAGCTGGAAGTCGTCGGTCCTCGTGAGGCTGATCAGCGTCGCCTCGAGGAGGACCTGGTCCTTCGGCATGTCGAGCTGCTGGATGATGTCCTTGAGCGCGATGATCGTCCGCCGGTTCGCGGCGAGGATGAGCGAGTTCGAGACCGGGTCGGGCACGACCTGCGGCTCGTACTCGTCGCCCTGGCCGCCCGTGCGCCGGATCCCCGGCTGCGTCGGCCGCTGCTGCCCCGGCTGCACCGGCTGTCCCGGGGCCGGTCCCGTGAGCGCGGTGCCGAGCCCCTCGAGGACCTGCGTGAGGGTGTCCGCGACATCCTCCGCCTCGACGTGGCTCAGGCGCACGACCTCGACCATCGAGGCGGGCGGCGCCTCCTGGTCGAACCGCGTGATCAGGTCGGCGATCAGCGTGTAGTCGTCCTCGGTGGCCGCGATCACGAGCGCGTTCCGCGGCTCGTACGCGATGATCCGCGGCTCCGGCGAGGTGGGGACGCCCGCGGCGGCCTGCCCTCGCTGGATCGGCGCCGCGGCCTCGCGCTGCGCCTCGACGAGCTGGGTGATGATGTCGGCGACCTCGTCCGCGTAGGCGTAGTTGAGCTCGATGAACTTGAGGACGAGCTGCTTGCCCTCGGGCCGAACGTCCATCTGCCGGATCAGCTGCGCCATCGCGGAGACGGTCGGCGCGTAGTCCATGATGATGATGCTCTGCGAGCCGGGCACCTCGTGCACGCGACCGATGCCCGCGGGCGTGACCATCGTGGAGAGCGCGGTCCGGAGCATCGTCAGGTTCTCGATGTTCCGGATCGGGATCGCGCAGCTGATGTAGAGGCCGTCGTTGTCCTCGAACTGGGGGAGGTCCTTGTAGTCGACGTAGACGGCCTTGTTCTTGACGAGGTTGTTCGTCGAGCGCGAGTCGATCGCGAGGTAGATCTCGTAGCCCTTGGGCCCGATCGGGATCAGCGTGAGCTCGTAGAAGGCGAGGATCGCGCGGAAGGTGTCGAAGAGGCGGTTCTTCGGGACGCGGTGGGTGAGGTTCGCGCCGAGGGTCGAGCCCTTCTGGAGCTTCTGGCTGTTCGGGTCGTAGAGGATCGGCTTGTTGGTCGTCCGCGAGATCGTCTCGAGGAACTCCGAGAGCTGCACGTCCTTCGTGAACCGGATCTCGGTCAGCTCCTCGTCCGCGCCCTGCGCGAAGGCGGGTGCCGCCGCGAACGCGAACACGACGACCGCCGCGAGCCAGAGGCCCTTCCGCATCTGCCTACCTCCCTGCACGCCAAGGTACCGGGCTTCGGTCCCGTGGCAACGGTGTACCACGTCTTTCCGACGCGCCCGGGGCAGGGAACCTTCCCGGAGAACTGGAGGGGGCGCGGGGGAGGAGCTAGCTGAGGATCACGTAGACGAGGTATCCGCCGACCGCGAGGCACGCGAGCGACAGGACGACCACGATCGTGATCCATCCGCGGCTCCGCCTGCCCTCGAAGAACCCGATCCGCCGGCTGTTGCGCGCTCCGAGGCGTGCCGGCTTGTGCGACGTGTCCGTGCAGCGGCCGCAGAGTCCCTCGACGGGGCCCTTGTAGTTGTAGTAGATGGGCCGGCCGCACTTCCGGCAGGGGACGTCAAGGCCGACCGTGGGGCGCTTCGGGCGGGGAGGGGTGGGGACGGATTCTCGCACGCATCGGGTTTTTCGGCCGCTCACGGGGCCGACTTGAACGGGGGAGGGGAGGGGCGGAAAACCCGCGGCACGGGACTCCGCCTCAGCTTGACCGTCCCCCCGGCCGACCATACTATGCGTGTTTCCCCACGGGACTTTTCAGGAGGGTTCGAACTAACGGATGGTCAAGGTCCAAGTGAAGGCCAATGAGCCGCTCGAGAAGGCGCTGCGCCGGCTGAGGAAGATCTGCAACAACGAGGGCGTGACCCGGGAGATGAAGCGGGCCGCCGTGTACGAGAAGCCGAGCGAACGCCGGCGCCGCAAGGAGCGCGAGCGACTCAAGGCCATCCGTCTGTCGGGCCGTATCTAGCGCGCCGGGGGGAGGCCTCACGGGGGAGAAGTGGGCCGAGGACCTTTCCGCTACCCGTTCCCGCTCTGGGCCCTCTACCCGGCGGTGCTGCTCTCGGGCTTCACCGCGCTCGTCTACGAGGTCGTCTGGGCGCGTCACCTCGCCCTCGTCCTCGGATCCGCCACTTCCGCCGCCTCCGCGGTCCTCTCGGCGTTCATGTTCGGCCTCGCGGCCGGCGCGCTCCTCGTCGGGTGGCGCGCGGACGCGTCGCGCCGGCCGCTGCGCTGGTACGGCGTCCTCGAGATCGGGATCGGCGTCTACGCGCTCGCGTTCGACTCGCTCCTCGACCTCGCCGGCGGGTTCCTCGCGGAACAGCCCTGGCTCTGCTCCTTCGCGCTCCTGTCGCTGCCTGCGGCGCTCATGGGCGGCACGCTCCCCGTGCTCGCGCGCGCCGCGTCGGACACGACGCAGCGCGGGACGCGGGCGTTCGGAAGCCTCTACGGGGTCAACACCCTCGGCGCGGTCCTCGGCGCCCTGCTCGCCGGCGTCGTCCTGCTCGAGGCGCTCGGGCTGGCCGGCGCGACCCGGCTCGCCGCCGTGCTCAACATCGCGCTCGGCGTCGGATTCTGGGCCCTGGCGATGGTCGCGGGCGAACGGAGCGTCTACGTGCCCGACGAGGAGGCGCCTCCCCCGCGCCCCCTCGGCGACGCCGAGCCGGCGATCCTCCTCGCGTTCTTCCTCGCCGGCTTCGCGGCGCTCGGCCTCGAGATGGCCTGGTTCCGTCTGCTCGTCTACTACCTCGAGGGGTTCACGATCGCCTTCGGGCTGATGCTCGCCGCGTATCTCCTCGGGCTCGGCGCCGGAGCGCTCGGCGGGACCGCGCTCGCGCTCGCGGCGAAGAACCCGCGCCGGCTGCTCGCCCGGATCCTGCTGGTCGAGGCGGTCCTCGCGCTCGCGACCTTCCTCCTCGCGACCCCGCTCGGCGACTCCCTCGAGACGATGCGCGAGGGCTACAAGCTGAAGGACGCGATGGACTCGGCGTACGCCGGAAGACTGTTCTGGACGGCCCTCGCCATCGTGCTGCCGGCGACCTTCTGCGGGGGCATGCTCATGCCGGTCGTCGCGCGGATCACGCTCGCGGACCGCGAGTCGATCGGCCTCCACACGGGCGTCGTCTACGCCGTATCGACCTTCGGGGCGGTCCTCGCCCCGCCGATCGCGGCGTTCTGGCTCCTCCCCGCGCTGGGGGCGCCGAAGACGATCGCCGCGCTCGCGGCCCTCCTCCTCGTCGCGGGGACCGCCGTCGCGTTCGCCCGCGGCCTCCGGGAGTGGGCCTTCTCGGGCGGCGCGACCGTCGCCTTCGTCGCCCTCTGCCTCGCGGCCGGCCTCGGGACGCCGCTCGTCGAGCGCTCGCACGTCTTCCGCTCGGGCAAGCCGCGCCGCCTGCTCCACGCGGACCCCGGGCAGATGTGCGACGTCGCGGTCGTCGAGGAGGTGCCCGACGCGACGCGACGGCTCTACCTCGACGGGTTCAGCGCCGCGGAGACCGGCGCCCACTACGCCTACATGCGGATGCAGGGGCACCTGCCGATGCTCCTCCACCCGGCTCCGGCGCGGGTGCTCGTGATCGCGTTCGGGACCGGGACGACGGCCGGGGCCGTGACGTGCCACCCGGAGGCGAAGGAGATCGTCTGCGTCGAGATCGAGCCCGGCGTCTACGAGGCGGCGCGCTTCTTCGAGGCGGCGAACCGGAACGTCCTCGCGGACAAGCGGGTGAAGCGCGTCACGGCGGACGGGCGGACCTACGTGCGTACCGCGGGCAAGTTCGACGTGATCACGCTCGAGCCGCTGATGCCCTACACCCCGCAGGCGGTCCACTTCTACACGAGGGAGTTCTACGAGCTCGCGCGGTCCGCGCTGAACCCCGGCGGCATCTGCTGCCAGTGGATCCCGCCCCAGGGGGTGTCGGGCGACGACTTCCGGATGCTCGTCAAGTCGGCCGTCGTCGCGTTCCCCCACGTCTCCCTCTGGTACTTCCCCCACGCCGTGCTGATGCTCGGGACCGACGCGGACCCGGGCCTCGATCCGCAGCTGCTCGTCACCCGCGTGAACACGGCGGAGGTGCTCGCGGACCTCAAGTTCGCCGCGGTC
>JAKLKT010000046.1 GCA_023150495.1 Planctomycetota bacterium | reverse complement strand
TCGATCGCCGGAGGGAACGCGCCGAGGAAGATCGCGCCGACGTAGCCGAGGGTGACGGCCACGTCGCTCGCGAGCCCGTAGCTCGAGAGCCCGACGAGGAACACCGCGGCGGAGGAGAGGGCGAGGAGGACGACGCCGCCCCGCCGGCGGAGCTCCCGGAGCCTAAGAAGCGCCGCCGCCCTCATCCTTCGCCAGCGTGTCGAGGAAGAGGTCCTCGAGCGTCGTCTTCGGGGGCGCGACGCCGTAGAGGCGGATCCCCTCGTCCCGGAGCAGCGCCTCGATCCTCTTCCGGCGCTCGGCGTCGACGGGGTCCGTCTCCCAGGCGAGCCTCCGCGCGTCCGAGAGCAGCTCCTTCACCCCGCCCGCGAGGATCTTCCGGCCGCGGTGGAGGATCGCGATCTCGTCGCACACCTCCGCCACGTCCGAGAGGATGTGCGACGTGAGGAGGACCGTCGTGCCACTTGCGGCGACCTCCCGCAGGAGGTCGCGCACCTCGCGGTTTCCCACGGGGTCGAGGCCGGACGTCGGCTCGTCGAGGACGAGGAGGTCGGGGCGCGCCATGAGCGAGAGCGCGAGGCCGATCCGCCGCGCCATGCCCTTCGAGTAGGTGGAGAGCCGGCGGTCCCTCGCCTCCCACATCCCGGTCCGCCGCACGAGCTCCTCCGCGCGCGCACGCCGCTCCGCCCTCGGGATCCCGTAGAGCCGGCCGCCGAAGAGGAGCGTCTCCATGCCCGTGAGGAACTCGTAGAGGCGGGTCTCCTCCGGCAGGAACCCGGTCCGCCGGCGCGCGTCCCGGTGGCCCGCGGGCGATCCGAGGACCGTCGCCTCGCCCCTCGTGGGCTTCAGGAGCCCGAGCAGCATGAGGATGGTCGTCGTCTTGCCCGAGCCGTTCGGCCCGAGGAGCCCGAAGATCCGCCCTTTCCCCACCGCGAGGTCGAGGCCCCTCACCGCGAGCACGGCCGTCCTCCGGAACGGGGCTCGGAACTCGCGGAAGAGGCCCTTGGCCTCGACGACCGGCATCCCGAGAACCTAACGAGGCGGGAAAGAAGCCGCAAGGCGCCACGCCGAAGCCCGCCGGAGGCGGGGGGCCCCCGGACCCCCCCCGGTTCGCAGGGCGGCGGTCTCGCGCCCGCTCCTATACTATTTGGAGCTTCGAAGAGGAGTACCGCCCGTGACACCCGCCATGCGTCCGCTCCTTGTCGCCTCGCTCCTCGCGCTCGCCCCCGCGGCGCGCCCCGAGGAGCCGAACCCGGACGTCGTGAAGGCGGTCCGGGCCATGCTCGACACCAAGAAGGAGGACGAGCGGGACGCCATGAAGGCGGCGCTCCTCAAGCGGCCCGACCTCGACTGGGCCTCGCTCCGCGCCGGGCTCGAGGCGGGCGCGTACTACCAGAAGCCGCTCGAGACCGCGTTCGGGGAGCGTTCCTCGAAGGGCACCTTCGACATCGTCTTCTCGGGCGAGGACGGCAAGCCGCGCGGCTTCCTCATGTGGGTGCCCAAGAAGTACGACGCGAAGGAGAAGCTCCCGCTCCTCGTCTACCTGCACCACGATCCGAACGTCGAGCACCTCCAGGCCGGCGGCGAGAAGGCCGGCGCCGCGCTCACCCGGTTCAAGGACATCGCCGAGGAGCGGGGCATGTTCGTGGTGGCCCCGTACACCTCGCGGGGCGCCGAGTGGTGGGTGCCCGAGGGGAGGAAGCTCGTCGAGTGGACGCTCAGGCAGGTGCGGCGGCGCTACAACATCGACGACGACCGGATCGCACTCATCGGCTCGCTCGGCGGCGGCGATGCCGTCTGGTACCTCGGCCAGGAGATGCCGGGGACGTGGTCGGCGCTGATGCCGATGACCGGCGACCCGTACGAGATCACGGCGATCATCCGGCCCCTCTTCCTCGCGACGCTCGACCGGATGGACATCCTCATGGGGATCCCGGGCAAGACGATCAGCACCGTCGGCGAGAAGGGCGCCGATCGGTTCCTCGCCGACCTGAAGCCGATGTTCGACCAGCGGATGCGGATCACCACGGCGGTGTGGCCCACGGCGCAGGGCGACTTCAGCTACCTCGACAAGATCCTCGCCCAGATCGGCTCCTTCGCCTGCGACCGCAAGCGGGAGGCGTATCCGGACGAGGTGGACATCGAGACCGAGGCGTCGGGCCCGGGGCTCCGCTCGCTCTGGCTGCGGAACGACGGCTACGACGCGGACGGCAGCACGGCGCCGCGGATGTACGACTTCAAGTCGACGCATCTCCGCTGGACGGCGCCGGAGCGCAAGGGCGTGGAGAAGCGCCTCGGCGTCGACATCGACACGCGCGAGGGGATGCCCGGCCTCGTCATCCGGTCCGCGCCGGGCGAGGCGGGCAAGTCCCAGATCTACCCGGGCGACGTGATGCTCGAGGTCAACGGCGCCCCGGTCGCGAAGGTCGAGGACCTTCGCGCCGCGCTCGACGCCACGGAGTGGGGCGGCGAGGTGCACGTGCTCCTCGCGCGCGACGTCAAGGAGGACGACCTCGCGCACCACGAGCGGATGGAGGATCGCTACCGGCGCTACCGCGCGAAGCTCAAGGAGCTGAAGGACGCGGGCAAGGAGATCCCGGAGCATCTCTGGGACGAGATCGAGGAGGAGGGGTCCGGGGAGGAGGACGCGCCCAAGGAGGCCGAGGACGACAGCGGGATCGAGATCAGCGACGACACCGAGAAGAAGCCCGCCGAGGGCGGGGAGGGCGGCGGGAAGGCGGCGGCGGTCAAGAAGACCGTCCGGATCATCGAGCGCTGGGTGAAGATCCGGAGGCCCGCCGCCGGCGTCCTCGTGCGCGAGGACTTCGGCGCGGCCTGGGACCGCTCCTACACGAAGACCGAGGGCGTCCGGATCGCCGGCGTGTTCGCCGGGAGCCTCGCGGCGCGCTCCGGCTTCAAGGACGGCGACCTGATCGTGGGCATCGGCGGGAAGCAGGTGAAGGGCATCCACGACATCGACGACGCGCTCGCCACGATGGACGACGGGGACAAGCCCTTCCGGTTCGAGGAGGAGCCCGAGGACGGGAACTTCATCGACTTCACGATCCGCCGGCCGAACGCGGACGGGACCTTCCAGGCGGAGACCGGGCTGACCGTCCGCTGGACCCCGGTCAAGTCGTCGCGCGTGGACGCCCGCTGGGACAAGAAGGAGAGCACGCTCCGCGTCCTCGCGAACAACGTCTCGGCCTTCACGCTCTACTTCAACGAGGCGCTGATCGAGCCGGGCAAGGAGTTCCACCTCTTCATCAACGACATCCCCTACCAGGACCTCGCGGACCCGGAGAACGCGCCGGAGTACCCGGATCCCCACTCCGGGACGGCGGCGAGCGACGAGGCATTCCGGATGCGGAAGCGGCGCGCGAAGGTCGAGGGATGGACTCCCGATCCCGCCTGGGCGCTCGAGGACTTCCTCGCCACCTGGGACCGGAGGCAGGTCTACGGCGCGAGGCGCACGTTCGACCTCACCAAGATGAAGGCGGGCTTCGAGAAGGCGCGCTCCCGCGTGAAACGGGAGGATGACCTCCCCGAACGCGTGAAGAAGGCGTACGAGGAGCACCGCGGGCGCACCAAGGGCTAGGGCATGGCCGACGGCTTTTCCCTGAAGCACCGCGTCCGGATCGTGACCGCGGCCGCGCTCTTCGACGGGCACGACGCCGCGATCAACATCATGCGGCGCCTCATGCAGCGCGCGGGCGCCGAGGTGATCCACCTCGGCCACAACCGCAGCGCGACCGAAATCGTCGACGCGGCGGTGATGGAGGACGCGCAGGCGATCGCGATCACCTCCTACCAGGGCGGCCACGTCGAGTTCTTCAAGTACGTCGTGGACCTGCTGAAGGAGCGCGGCGCGTCGCACGTGAAGGTGTTCGGGGGGGGCGGGGGCGTGATCGTCCCCGCGGAGGTCTCCGATCTCGAGGCCTACGGCGTGACGAAGATCTACAGCCCCGAGGACGGCCGCCGGATGGGCCTCCAGGGGATGATCGAGCACCTCCTCCGCGCGTCGGACTACGAGACGCCGCGGCTCAACGGCGCGCTCAAGGGCGCGGACCCGCGCCGCCTCGCCTCGGCGCTCACGCAGGCGGAGCTCGGGGCGACCAACGGGTTCGGCAAGCCCGCGAGGCGGATCCCCGTGGTCGGGGTCACCGGGCCCGGCGGCGCGGGGAAGTCGGTCCTCACCGACGAGCTCCTGCGCCGTTTCCTCATGGAGTTCCCGGCGAAGCGGTTCGCCGTGCTCTCCGTCGACCCGAGCCGGAAGCGGGGCGGCGGCGCCCTGCTCGGCGACCGCATCCGGATGAACTCGATCGACCCGAGGCGCGTCTTCATGCGCAGCTTCGCGACCCGCGGCAGCGTGAGCGAGCTCGGCGACGCCATGGGGCGCGCGCTCGACGTCTGCCGCGCCGCCGAGTACGACCTGCTCTTCGTCGAGAGCTCGGGCATCGGCCAGGCCGACACCGGCGTCACCGAGGTGGCCGACGTCTCGATCTACGTCATGACCCCGGAGTACGGGGCGCCGACGCAGCTCGAGAAGATCGACATGCTCGACTTCGCGGATCTCGTGGCGGTCAACAAGTCGGACCGCCGCGGCGCGGGCGACGCGCTCCGCGACGCGCGGAAGCAGGTCCGGAGGAACCGCGAGATCGGGCCGTCGGTCAAGGACGACGACCTGCCCGTCTTCGCGACGATCGCGAGCCGGTTCAACGACAGCGGCGTGAACCGCCTCTTCGACCGGCTCCTGCGGGTCGTGGACGAGAAGACCGGCACCCGGTTCGGCGCCGAGCGCGCGGCGAAGCTGCCGCACGCCTACCACGACGTCGTGATCGTCCCGCCCGACCGCGAGCGCTACCTGGGCGAGATCGCGGAGACCGTGCGCGGCCACCGGGCGCTTGTCGAGCGCAAGGCGGCGGCCGCGCGCGAGCTCTACCGGCTCGAGGGGGCCGCGGAGGCGCTCGGCGACGCCACGCCCGCGGGGCTCCGGGGGCGGATCGAGGACCTCCGGCGCGATCTCGGGGAGGATCTGGTCCGGCTGCGGCGGTGGGACGATCTGGTCGCCCGCTACCGCGCGGACGAGCTCGTCACGCGCGTGCGCGACAGGGAGCTGCGCCAGCCGCTCTTCACGGAGTCGCTCGCGGGGACGCGCATCCCGAAGATCGCCCTGCCGCGGCTCCACGACTGGGGCGACCGGCTGCGCTGGCTCCTGCTCGAGAACGTGCCGGGCGAGTTCCCGTACACGGCGGGCGTCTTCCACCTCCGGCGCACGGACGAGGACCCGAAGCGGATGTTCGCGGGCGAGGGGCCGCCCGAACGCACGAACCGGCGCTACCACTACCTCTGCAAGGGGCAGAAGGCGCACCGGCTCTCGGTCGCGTTCGACTCGGTCACGCTCTACGGCGAGGACCCCGACGAGCGGCCGGACATCTACGGCAAGATCGGCGAGAGCGGCGTCTCCATCTGCACGCTCGAGGACATGCGGAAGCTCTTCAGGGGCTTCGACCTCTGCGCGCCCTCGACGAGCGTCTCGATGACGATCAACGGCCCGGCGCCGACGATCCTCGCGATGTTCCTGAACGCCGCGATCGACCAGCAGGTGGAGCTCCTCGGCCGCCCCCCGAGCCCCCCCGAGTACGCCACGATCCGCGCGCGCACGCTCGAGCAGGTGCGCGGCACGGTGCAGGCGGACATCCTCAAGGAGGACCAGGCCCAGAACACCTGCATCTTCGGCACCGAGTTCAGCCTGAAGCTGATGGGGGACATCCAGGAGTACTTCGTGCGCCACAAGGTGCGCAACTACTACTCCGTCTCCATCTCGGGCTACCACATCGCCGAGGCGGGCGCGAACCCGATCACGCAGGTCGCCTTCACGCTCGCGAACGGCCTCACCTACGTCGAGTACTACCTTTCGCGCGGGATGGCGGTCGACGACTTCGCGCCGAACCTGTCGTTCTTCTTCAGCAACGGGCTCGACCCCGAGTACACGGTGATCGGCCGCGCCGCGCGGCGCGTGTGGGCCGTGCTCATGCGCGACCGTTACGGCGCGGGCGAGCGGAGCCAGAAGCTCAAGTACCACATCCAGACGTCGGGGAGGTCGCTCCACGCGCAGGAGGTCGCCTTCAACGACATCCGCACGACGCTCCAGGCGCTCCTCGCCTTGAACGACAACTGCAACTCGCTCCACACGAATGCGTACGACGAGGCGATCACGACGCCCACCGAGGAGTCGGTGCGCCGCGCGATGGCGATCCAGCTCGTCATCAACCGCGAGCTCGGGATCATGAGGAACGAGAACGCGCTGCAGGGCTCGTTCGCCGTGGAGGAGCTCACGGACCTCGTCGAGGAGGCGGTGCTCAGGGAATTCGAGCGGCTCGACGAGCGCGGCGGCGTGCTCGGCGCGATGGAGCGCGGCTACCAGCGCTCGCGGATCCAGGAGGAGTCGCTCCTCTACGAGACGCGGAAGAACTCGGGCGAGCTGCCGATCGTCGGCGTGAACACCTTCGTGAACCCGGACCCGGAGCGCGTGGCGCCGGTGCCGCGCGAGATCACGCGCGCGACGCCCGAGGAGAAGCAGGCGCAGCTGGGCAACCTGCGCGCCTTCCAGAAGCAGCACGCGAAGGAGGCGCCCGAGGCGCTCGCCCGGCTGCGCGAAGCGGCGCTCGCCGGCAAGAACATCTTCGCCGAGCTGATGGACACCGTGCGGGTGGCGAGCCTCGGCCAGATCACCCGCACCCTCTACGACGTCGGCGGCAAGTACCGGAGGTCGATGTAGATACTAGCGGTACGGTAGCGGTACGGTGCCAGGCTCCGATCCGCTAACATCTCCCCGAAACCCCATGGCGCTCGACCAGACGCACTTCCTCTACGCCGACCGCGGCCCCACAAGCGTGTACAAGTTCCGCGTGGCGGAGGACCCCCTCATCTACGTGTGGTTCGAGTACAGCGACGGCCAGGGCTCGCTGCACGTGACGCCGAGGGCGGGTCCATTCCGCCCCGACGAGCCGCTCGAGGACGCGCCGTTCGGCGATCTCGAGACGCTGCTGACCGAGCGCGGCACGACGAAGTCGCAGTGGGTCCTTGACCTCTTCGCCCAGTACGGCGAACGGGTCGCCTGGTCGTACCCGTAGCGGTCAGGACACGCGGGCGTGCTGCGGGGCGCGCCGTCGCATCCTAGGCCGGGCGGGCGCCGTTCGCGCGGTCGCCGCGGCGCAGCGCGGGCACGTGGCGCGGTGCCACTCGAACACCGCCCGCGCGTAGCGCGTGAGACTCCCGTCGCGGTAGCCCGCGGCCAAGTGGAGGAAGTCGTGGCAGTCCATGCAATCCCTCTCGACCGCGGACGTCCGGCTCAGGAGCCCCGTTCGCGTTAGCCACCTAACGGAGGGTTCACAGGAAGAAGGGGGGTCCGGGGGGCAGGGAGTAGACTCCCCGCCTCCATGGCGCGCGTCTCGGCACGGTACCCGGCCGTCGGATTCGGTCAGGACTTTTCCCTATTCGCCGTGTGGGCGATCCTGCCCCTCTGGGCGAAGCTCGACGCCGACGCGACGCCGCTCGAGCTCGGGGCGCTTCCGGTCTTCGGCGGGCTCCCCTACGTCGTCACCGCGTTCTTCGCCGGGAAGTTCTCCGACCGCGTGTCCCGGACGAAGCTCGCGCGCATCGGGCTCGCGCTCTTCGCCGTGTTCTGCCTGCTCGCGTGGCGGATCACCACGGTCTCGCAGCTCTTCGCGATCTCGCCGCTCGCGGGGTTCTCCAACGGCCTCATCTGGCCCGCGCTCCAGGCGAAGATGGGCGACGAGTCGGGGCCGCACGACCTCGACCGGAACCTCGGCCTCTTCTCGGTCTCCTGGTGCGGCGGCAAGTCGCTCGGCTTCTTCGTCTCGGGCGTGCTCTACCGGTCGTTCGGCCTCGACGCGCTGCCGTTCCTCGGCCTCCTCTCGCTCGCGATGGTGCCGGTGGTGCCGGGGCCCACGCCGCACTCCTCCTCCCCCCGCGCCCCCCTCGTTCCCCATGACGCGCCGCCCGCTCCCGTGCGGGCCGCGTACCTGCGCGCGGCTTGGCTCGCGAACTTCGCCTCCTACGGCCTCGGCGCGACGCTCTCCTACCTCTATCCCGACCTCGTGGACAGGAAGGGGTGGACGAGCACGGAGTACGCGCTCGTCACGGGGACGCTCTTCCTCTCGCAGACCGCGGCGTTCTACCTGTTCGGGCGGTTCAGCGGATGGCGGTACCGGTGGCGCGCGTTCGTGTCGTGGCAGTGCGCGAGCGCTCTCGCGCTGCTTGCGGTGGGGCTCGGGGCCCCGGTCGCGCTCGCGGTGCCGTTCGCGGTGCTCGGCGGCGCGGGGCTCGGGCTCGCGTACGCGGCGAGCATCTACTACTCGGTGCACACCGACGTGGGCCGCGGCGCGCGCGCGGGGCTCCACGAGGCGTTCACGGGCGCATCGAACTTCGTCGTCCCGCTCGCGGGCGGCGCGCTGCAGTCGCTGACGCGGTGGGGGACCGCGCCCTACGCGCTCGCGGCGGCGCTCGTCGCGGCGTCCGTTGCGCTCCAGATCCGCATCCTTTCCGGAAATGGCGCGCGCAAGTCGTTGTCCGCGAACCAGTTATGACGAGAGGGTGCGGCATTGATGCCGCACCCGGGCAGACCCGCCCTGGCGCGAACGCGCACCGGATCGCCGACCCCGAGCGATACAATCGCAGCTACCTGCCTGCGCGACGTTCGAGAGCCATGCGAGCGATCACCGTTCTCGTTGTCGTTCTCGCGGCATGCGGCGCGAGGCGCCCGGGAATCACGATCGCGATCACCGCGGACGGCTACGTGAAGGTGGATGGGAAAGCCGTCACGCTTGACGAGCTGGGGACGTGGCTGGCCGCGCGGCGGGAGCCGCTCGAGGAGCTTGAGTGGGGCGGGAAGGCGTCGTCGATCCCGGTCCTGCTCGAAGCCGAGGACGACGCGCTCTGGGGGCACGTGCACTGGGTGATGGTGGTCCTCGCCGAGCAGAAGCTCTGGCGGCTGTCGCTGCCGGGGGGGCGCGAGGCGCCGCTTCCGCGGGATGCCGGGATCGTGCCGAGCGGGTCGCCACCGGACGGCAAGGCCCTCGTCCTGCGGATCGTCGCTCTCGAGGGGGGTGCGCACGCCCACGGAGATCGGAGGTCTCGCGACATCGAGGAGCTCGGGCGCTGGATCGATGCCGAGCCGCGCGACGGGATCCTCTCCCTCATCGGGGGGATCGCCGCGGAGCCGCGCGCCACCTGGCGCCAAGTCCGTCCCCTGTTCGACCTCCTCCGCCATCGCGGAGCGAGGCGGATCGAGTTCCAGGGGGGGATCCCGCCCTACCGCGACCGCACGCAATCGCCCCTGCCGCCACCGCCGCCAACGGACCTGCCTCGGCGCTGGTCAGGGGCGTTCGTCGTGGACTACTGGTCCGGGCTCGACGTGTACGAGGAGCGGGCCGATGCGGCGATCGAGGAGCCGGAGCCCGATCTTCCCGGCGAGGAGCTTGTCGCGCTTCTCGACTCGCACCGGGCAACGCATCAGCTCGATGCCCTCGCGGCGGACGACACCCTGCGGACGACCGCATCGCTCCACGCGAGGGAGATGGACCGGCTCGGCTACTTCGGCCACTTCTCGCCGGTGCCCGGGAACCGCTCGCCGAGCGACCGGCTCGCGACGCAGGGGTGGCCCGAGGAGCGCCGCCACGCCGAGCTGCTCGCGAAGGCCGACACCGCGGAGGCGGCGTTCGAGGCGCTCCTCGCGAGGCCGGAGAACGTAAAGGTCCTCGCCGACCCGGCATTCCGGCACGCGGGCGTCGCGCGGAGCGGCGACTGCTGGGTCGTGCTCCTCGGCGGGGAGCCGTAGGGCAACTCCGTGATACGCGTGAAGGGCGTGACCTGCCTTGCCGGCTACGCCGTCCGGCTGACGTTCACCGACGGCACCCGTAGGGACATCGACCTCGAGCCGTACCTGAGGGGCCCGATCTTCGAGCCTCTCCGTGACCCGGCGCGGTTTCGAGAGGTCGCCGTCGATCCCGAGCTGGGGACCATCGTCTGGCCGAACGGCGCGGACATCTGCCCGGACGTGCTCTACCACGGCCGCACGCCGGCTTCGTTCGAGAAGCCGGCGAGGAAGTAGGCCCTACTCGGCCCCCGGAGCCCCCCCGACTTCCGGGGCCGCGCGGCGCGCCTTCCACCAGTGGATGAAGACCGGCATGAGGCTCAGCACGATCACGACGAGGACGGCCTTCTCGAGGTTCTTCTGGATCCACGGGATCTGGCCGAGGAAGTAGCCGAGCAGCGACATCGACACGATCCAGCCGATCCCGCCGAACACGTTGAAGAAGAGGAACCGGCGGTAGTCCATCGCCCCCGCGCCCGCGACGACCGGCGCGAACGTGCGGATGATCGGGATGAACCGCGCGAGCACGATCGTCTTCCCGCCGTGCTTCTCGTAGAACGCGTGCGCGCGCAGCAGGTAGTCGCGGCGGAAGAACCGGCTCTGCGGCCGGTTGAAGATCGCGGGGCCCGCCTTCTTCCCGATCCAGTAGCCGACCGTGTCGCCGACGATCGCCGCGATCGAGAGGATCACGTTGACCCAGAGGATCGGGAGGATCTCGCCGCCCGCGGGGCTGCAGAGGAACCCGGCGATGAAGAGCAGGCTGTCGCCCGGGAGGAAGAAGCCGATGAGGAGCCCCGTCTCCGCGAAGATGATCGCGGTCATCACCGGGATGCCGCCCCAGCCGATGAGGCGCTTCAGCCCGTCGGGGGTCGCGATCAGGTCCCAGAAGTCGCGGAGGAAGTCCATCGGCTGCCTGAGAGTATCGGCGGGGGGCGCGGGGGCCAGTAGTTGGCGCGGGATGGGGGGGGGCTCCGGGGGCCGGCGCCGTGGAATAATCCCCCGTGTGCGCGCGGTCGTGCAGCGGGTCTCCCGCGCCGAGGTCAGGGTCGCCGGCGAGGTCGCCGGCCGGATCGGCCGGGGGATCGTCGTGCTCCTCGGCGTCGCAGCGGGCGACACGGAGGAGGAGACGCACGCCTTCGCGGCGAAAATCGCGAAGCTGCGGATCTTCCCGAGCGAGGAGCGGCCCATCGACCGGTCCGTCCTCGACGTCAGGGGCGAGGCGCTCGTCGTCTCGCAGTTCACGCTCCTCGCCGACACCTCGAAGGGGAACCGGCCCTCCTTCATCGCCGCCGCGCGGCCCGAGGAGGCGGAGCGGCTCTACGATCTCTTCTGCACGAGCCTCGCCGGCCACGGCATCGCCGTCGCGACCGGCCGCTTCGGCGCGATGATGGAGGTCGATCTTGTCAACGACGGTCCCGTGACGATCGTGCTCTGAAAGGAGATGCGAATGAGGGCGAACCGGCCTCGCTACCTCGGCTTTCTCGGCCTCCTCGGGCTCCTCGGCTTCGTGGACAACCGGCTCGGATACCTCGGCTTCCTCGGGTTCCTGGGCTTCCTCGGGTACGCCGATCCGCAGCGGAAGTGAGGGTCAGGCGAGGTCCTCGGCGCGGAGCGGGTACTCGTCCATCGGGATCGCGCTCTGGAAGCACTCCTGGAGCCGCCGCCACGCGCGGGTGAAGACGCGCTCCTGCACCGCGCGCACCTCCGGCGGAAGCGTCCGCTTGTCGAGCACCGGGTCGTCGCACGAGACGGGCGGGAACTCCGGATCGACGATGAACTGCGCGAACTCCGCCGCGCAGCGGATGTGGCGCTCGGGCTCGCGCGGCAGCTCCTCCGCCGGCACCACGCCGAGGACGTAGCGGAGGTAGAGCTCCGACTCCCGGATGTCCTCCACGTACTCGCGGCACCGGTCGCAGCGGTATCCCTCGTCGCAGAGCGCCATGTCCGGGATTGTAAGGGAGGGGGATGCCTTGGGTC
>JAKLKT010000045.1 GCA_023150495.1 Planctomycetota bacterium | reverse complement strand
CACGATCCTGACTACGCCCGCGGGCCCGGCGGCGGCAGCAGCAAGGCGAGCGCCGCGCCCCCCGGGGGCAGCCGCGCGCTACGGCGCCTGCTGCTGCCGCGCGGCCACCCGGCGCTTCTTCTCGCGGAGCTCGAGGATCTTCCCGTGCCGCTCCTTCTCCTTCTTGCCGTCCTCGGACTTCCGCCACTGGGCGAGCGCGGCCTGGAGATCCGCGGCGCTCTGGTACCGGTCCTCCGGCCGCTTCTCCATGAGCTTCAGGCAGATCTCGACGAGGCCGTCGGGGATCATCTCGTCGAGGTCGTGCGGGTGGGGCGGCGGCTCGGTCATGTTCTTCTTGAGGATCTCGATCGCGCTCTTGCCCGTGAAGGGGCGGTGCCCGGTCAGCAGGTAGTACATGACCGCGCCGAGGCTGTAGAGGTCCGCGCGGCCGTCGATCGCGCCCATCTTCCCGCGCGCCGCCTGCTCGGGCGAGAGGAAGGCGGGGGTGCCCATGATGAGCCCCTCCGCCGTCTCCGCGGCGTCGTCGTGCTCCCGCTCGACGGTCGCGATGCCGAAGTCGATGAGCCTGATCTCGCCGTCCCTGTCCATGAGGACGTTCTGCGGCTTGATGTCCCGGTGCCAGATGTTCTTCCCGTGCACGAGCCGCAGCACGTCGGCGAGCTTGTCGATCACCTCCATCACCTGCCAGAAGGTGAGCGTGTGCTTGAAGCCGACCGCGAGCAGGTCCTCGCCGTCCACGAACTCCATCGCGATGTAGTGCATCCCGCCGTGCTTCGCTAGGTCGCACACCTTCACGATGTTCCTGTGGTTGAAGGCCGAGATCGCCCACGCCTCCTGCTTGAAGCGCGCGACGTTCTCCTCGTCCACCTTGTCGGTGTGGAGCACCTTGAGCGCGACGAGCTGCCCCTCCACCTTGCGGCTCCGCGCCTTGAACACGACGCCCATGCCGCCCGCCGAGAGCCGCTTCAGGAGCACGTAGTCGCCGAAGACCACCTCGCGCTCGCCGCCCCCGAGCAGGCGGTCGAGCTTCTCCGGGTCGGCGACGAGCCCGTCGAGCTGCTCCTCGCTCGCGATCTCGATCGCGCCCTTCGACGGCGCGATCGACGCGGCCGCCGTCGTGCCCGTCGTGCCCGAGGCCGCGCGCTCCGCCTCGAACGTGCGGCGCGCCTCGAGGCGCTTCTTCCGAGCCGCCTCCTCCTTCTCCTCCTTCTCCTTCTCGGCGCGGCTCTTGAGCACGAGGGGTTTCGGGTCGAGGAACACGATCGTGCAGTCGCGGCCGACCGCGATCGTGTCCTTGTGCCGGATGCGCGACACCATCACGGGCTGCCCGTTGAGCGTCGTCCCGTTCGTGGAGTCGAGGTCCTTCACGCGCCAGTCGCCGTCCTCGTGACGCCAGATCCGGAAATGGCGGCGCGACGCCTCCTTGGCCGGGAGCGTGAGGTCGCACCCCTCGCGTCCGGCCTCCAAGGCATCCTTCGTGATCTCGTGCTCGACGGTCTTGCCGCCGGCGGTGATCCGGAGCTTCGGCATGGGCCAGATGATACGGAATACCGCCGCCCCGCACGTCGTCGATTAACCTAGACTCCGTGGCGCGCCGTGAGCCGCTGCTCGTGGCCCTCCTCCTCCTCGGCTGCATCGCCGGGGTCGTCTTCGTCTTCACGTCGCTCAAGGCCCCCGGCCGCGCGTGGGATAAGCCGGAGCTCTCGCGCGAGCCCCCGCTCCCCCGCGCCCCCTCACCCCGCCCCGCGGAGGCCGAAGCGCCCCCGCCGGAGACCCCCAAGGAGCAGGAGGAGCGCCCGCTCGCGCCCGCGCCCGTCCCGAGGGAGGAGGCAGGGGGGGCCGCGGGGGAGGAGGAGGCGCCGGCCGCCGAGGAGGGCGGCGAGCCGAAGGAGATCGAGGGCGCCGCCGACCTCGTCCTCGAGCTGATGCCGCCGGCGGACCCCGTCGACCGCACGGTGCACGTCCGGGTGATGGACACGGCCGGGAACCCGGTCGGGCGCGCCCTCGTCGTCGTGCGCGAGGGGACCGAGATCCTCTTCCGCGCGCGCTCGGACGGCGCCGGGCTCGCGGAGTTCCCGCCCTACGCCGAGGAGGAGGGGCCGTTCCGCATCGACGCGATCGCGCACGGCTTCGTCACGGGCCACGCGCCGGCGGTCGCCGCGGGCGCGGACGTCGACCTCGTGCTCGAGTACAGGCCGATCGTCGAGGGGAAGGTGCGCGGCGCGGAGGGGCGGAAGGGCGTCGTGCGCCTCTTCCAGGGCCCCGAGGAGCGCAGCGCCGCGCTCGCCCCCGACGGCACGTTCGTCTTCGAGGATCTCGATCCGGGCGAGACCGTCGTCCAGGCGGAGGTGGACGTCTACGGCGTCGACACCGAGAGCTTCTTCCTCGAGGGAGGCACGCGGCGGTACGTGTCGCTGCGGATCAAGTCGAACAACGCGGCGACGATCCAGGGCACGGTCGAGGGCTGGCCGGGCTCGGGCACGATGACGATCAACGGCCTCCCGGTGGCGGTGCGGCCGTCGGGGAACTACACGTTCCCGCATGCGATCATCGGCCTCAACGAGGTGCTCATCGACGCGCCGGGGAAGGCGCTCCTGCGCGAGCGGTTCACGGTGAAGACGCTTCAGATGTCCTACTACCCGTTCAGCCTCAAGCGGGAGGGGACGATCCGCGGCCGCGCGCGGAAGATGTTCTCGAACGAGCCGGTGCCGGGCGCGGAGGTGCGCGTCGGCTTCGACCGCGGCGACCCGGCGAACGACCGCGTGCCGCTCTTCCCGATCGACCGCGTGCCGGTCGTCACGACGGACCGCGACGGGCGCTTCGAGATCGAGCGCCTCGACAAGCGGCTCACCTACCTCGTGTCGATCGTCGCGCCCGGGTACGGCCAGTACTTCGGCTCCGCGCTGCCGGACGGCGGACATCTCACGGTGAAGATGCCCGAGGGGCCGTTCGTCTTCGGCCGCCTGCGCGGGGCGGGCGGCACCCCGGCCGAGGCGGTCGTGTCGGCGACGCCGCTCGAGGGGCTGCCGATCGGCCGCCTCTTCAACAAGCCGGGCTGGAACCACGTGCGGTCGGAGCGCGACCGGCAGGGCTTCTACGGGCTGTCGGGCCTCCTGCCGGGGCCGTACCTCGTTCGCGTGGACGCGCCGGGGTTCGGGTCGGTCGAGACGGTCATGGATCTCCACGAGGGCGAGCGGATCCGGCTCGACCTGAGGGTGCGCCGCGGGATCGAGGTGGACCGGGACGAGGAGGCGCTGCTGCGCCGCCTGCCGCCGGTCGAGTTCGATGGCGAGGGGGCTCCGGGGGACAGCGCGACGCTCCTGAAGATCGACGCGCGGCGCCCGGCGCACGAGCAGCAGTTCCCGGGCCTGCGCGTCCGGTTCTTCGACGGCGAGAAGGAGTTCGCGCCGCCGATGGACTTCGACGACCCGCAGATCGACCTCCTGGGCCTCCCGGAGGCGACCTACCGCGCGATCCTCACGCACCCGGCGCTCGCGCGCCCGGTCGTGCGCGACAACATCGTCATCCGCCGCGGTTCCCCGGTCGAAGTGGAGATGCGGTAGCGGATCACCGCAGCGCCCGAAGGTCGGCCGCCTGCTCGCGGCGCCGCGCGCGGTAGAGGGCTCGTGACGCTCGTGTGACGGTGTCCCGGCGCAATGGCTCCCGTGCGCTCGCTGGTCCTTGTCCTCGCCGCCGCCGTCGTCGGGTACTCGGTCGGGCTGCTGCATGCGCCGCGGTGCGAGGCGAGGTCCGGCAGGCGCGATCACGTCGCGGCGGAGGCGCAGCGGGCCGCAGGTGTCCACCGGCCGCCGGGGGCAGCCGCGGAGCATCCGCAGGTACGCGAGGAGGAGATCGCTCGTTCGTTGGTCGAGGCGGTCGGATGCCCCGAGACGACCTCGGGTGCGGGGCGCATCACCGGCGTAGTGCTCGACGAGGAGAAGCTCCCGGTAGCGGGCGTCACGGTCGCGGCGTTGCCGCAGGACTTCCCGGGCGCGGACCCGTACAGCGCGAGCCCGGTGGCGCGCTACGCATCGTGGAGGAAGTGGGAATCCGCTTCCCGACGCGAGGCGACGACCGGCGTGGACGGGCGCTACGAGATCCATGGTCTCGGGAGCGTCCTCTATCGACTGCGGGCGGAGCGGCATGGGTATCGCTTCAGCGGCTGGCGCTGGAACGTCTACCCGGGCGCCGTCGTCAACCTCGCCGCATCGCGGGTCGTCGAGTTGGACGTCGTCATCCTTCTTCCCGGCGGCGAGGTCGCTCCCTTCGCGTGGCTTGACCGCACGCAACCGGCGCTGCGGATCAGCCGTATCTGGAGCCCACGGGGCGAGCGATGCGAGGTGGCGCCGGGGACGTGGACGCTCAAGGCCAGCCATCCGCTGCGGGAGACTCTGGCGTCGGATCCGGTGGAGGTCGTGGCGACGTGGGGCGAGCCGCTCGGGCCCATCGTCCTGCGTCTCGAGGAGAAGCCCGGCATTCGGGGCACGCTGCTGTCGTGGTCCGGCGATGTCCCGCACGGCGCGAGGATCTACCTCCTCCCCGAGCGGGACGGGGTCCCGCCGGAGCCGGGCGCGCTCTGGACGGCCGACGAGAACGGCGGCCGGAAGGTCGATCTCGGGGACGCGGCCCGCGGCACGTTCGGGTTCTTCGACCTGAGTCCGGGCGTCTACTGGGTCGCGGCCGCGGTCCCGGACGGCGAGATGGAGGCGTGCACCCGCGTGCCCGTGGGCGCGGGGATCTCGGAGGTGAGGCTCGAGATCTCCGGCAGGCCCAGGCCGCCGCCGTCTCTCGAGATCCTCGACGACGTCGGCGACGGGTAGGCGACCCTACTCCGCAGACCGCGAGAGGACGAGCGAGAACTCGCCCTCGTGGGGCTGGTCGGGGGCCTGGATGTTGAGGATCAGCTGGAGCGTCCCCGCGGCGGGCATCGCGCCGTTGAAGCTGCTGCCGATCCGGAAGATCGTGCCCTTCGGGCCGACGCGCGCGGCGAGCGTCCCGACCATCATGCCGTTCATCGCGCCCATGTTCTGGTTGCCGTCCGGCGTGAACGCCTGGCCCCAGTTCGGGAAGAAGATCGTGCCCGTCGCCTGGATCTTGAGCCGCTCGCCCTTCTCGACCTTGATCTTCGTGTCGAGCCAGCCGTTCGGCCAGCAGTTCGTGCCCGCGACCGTGATCTTCCTCGAGGAGTCCGGCGCCGCGGATCGGATGCCCTCGACGTCGCCGCGCTTCACGACGAGCGGCCCGAGCTCGCCCACGTTGACCTTGAACGCCTCGAGCTGGATCTGCCCGAGCACGCTGAACCGCGCGGTGTCGACCTGGTCGTCGTCCGGCATCACGACCTCGTCGTCGGGGTCGAGCTCCTTCAGGATCTCCGCGGCGATGCGCTTCACCTCCGGGTCGTCGTGCGTCTTCGCTGCCGCGCGCAGCGACGGCACCGCGAAGGTGCCCTCCTGCACGATCGCGGCGCGCGCGTGGTTGCGCCGCTCCGGCTCCGCCGCCGCGAGACGCTGCACGGCCTCCTCGACCTTCGCCAGACGCTCCGGCTGCGCGCGCCTGCCGAACCGCACGCGCCGGATCTCGACCACCGGCACCGTGAGCTCGCCGAAGGCGGTCGCGACCTTCCAGCTCGGGGGCTCGATCCTGCCGACGAGCACGGTCCCGCTCCGCAGCTCGACCGCGTGGGGCGGGGGCTCGCTCGGCGGGGCGGGGGGCGCCTCGTCGTCCTGCGCGCGCGTCGCGCCGAGGAGGATCAGGGGGGCGAGGGGGGCAAGGAGGCGGAGTCTCATCCCTTCTCCTTCGGCTCGGGAGGCTTCCCGTCGGGACCGGGCATCGGCACCGGGATCTTCTCCGTCGGCGCCTGCGCCTCGGGCCGCTTGTCCAGCTCGGCTTCGAGCTCGACCTCCGTGCCGTCGCGCGAGACCGTGAGCCTCGCCTTGTCGCCGGCGCGGCGCCGGCCGATCTCGAAGCGGAGGCCGAACGCGTGCGGGACCGGCGCCCCGTCCACGGCGAGGACCACGTCGCCCTTCCGGAGCCCCGCCTTCGCGGCGGCCGTCTCGGGGACGATGTCGGTGATGAGCGCGCCCGGGCCCGGCCGGTCCTGGTCCGTCGTGACCCCGAGGAAGGCGGGCTCGAGCTCGACGCCCTCCTTCCCGAGCCGGCGGATGAGCGCCGCCGGGTCGGGGACCGGCGCCACGAACCCGATGCCCGAGTCGTACCAGTTCGGGTTCGCGTCCTCGCCTCCCGCGCCGAGCGGCACGATGATGCCGTAGACGCGCCCCTCGAGATCCACGAGCGGTCCGCCGTAGTTCGAGGGCGAGGTCGCGGCATCCGTCTGGAGCGCGTTGCCCTCGATCCGGTTCTTCGCCGAGATGATCCCGTACTTGACGTCCGGCCGCTTGTCGAGGGCGCGCCCGACCGCGAAGGCCCATGCGCCCACGGCAACGTCCTTCGGGTCGAGGAACGTGGCGTGCGGGAGCCCGTCGCGCTCGATCTTCAGCAGCGCGAGGCCCGCCGCCCGGTCGATGCCGAGCAGCTTCGCGGCCGTCGTCCTCCCGTCCGCCGTCGTCACCGTGACGACGGTCGGGCTGCTTTCGAAGTTCCACGCGGAGGTCACGATGTAGCCGTCCGGCGAGAGGATCACGCCGGTCGTCGGCCCCTCCGCCTTCTGGAACCCCGGCATGGCGAGCATCTTCTTGAACTCGTCGCCGAAGCGGGGCGTGCGGCCCTCGGGCGCGGGCTCCTCCTCCTCCTTCGGCTCGCCCTCTTTCGGCGCGTCCTTCTCGTCGCGGGGCCGCGCGGGCAGCGTCATCTTCTCGTTCGGGCTCCCGGGGAGATCCGCGGGCCGCACGCCGCCCACGGTCTCGATCGTCACGACCGAGGCGTCGACGGCGCGGAGCGCGTTCTCGATCGCGGCCTCGAGGGCGAGGAGCTCGTCCGGGTTCTCGGGGGCGAGGAGGAGCAGGAGCGCGAGGATCACGGCTTTGCCTCCAGTTTCACGGCGATCACCTTCACCTCGTCCTTGCGCTTGATCGTCAGCTGCGCGGTGTCGCCCGCGCGGTACTTCGCCATCATCCTGTCGAACGTCTTCCAGTTCTTCACCGCGGTCCGGTCGATCTTCAGCACGAGGTCGTCGGGGAGGATCCCGGCGCGCGCGGCCGGCGACCCCGGCGCGACGCGGTCGACGTAGGCGGGCGTCGCGAGGTTGATCCCCGCCCGGAGGACCGCGATCCCGTGATAGCCGGGTTCCCCGGGCCCCTCCCCATCCTCCTCCGTGTCGCCCGACCCGGTGTAGATCTTCCCCGCGTCCGGGCGCGCGATCGTGTCCTCGATGAACGGCTTCAGGTCGTCGATCGGGATCGCGTAGTGGAGCTGGACGTTCGTCTCCCTGCTCTCGACGAGCGTGCCGCTGATGCCGATCACCTCGCCCGCGAGGTTCACGAGCGGGCCGCCGTAGACGCCCGGGTTGTTCATCGCGTCGTGGAGGATCACGTCGCCCGGGTAGTCGAAGTCGTCGGAGAGGCCCGCGCGCATCGAGGGCCGCGTGATCGCGCTCACGACGCCGAGGTTCACCGCGCACGGCTCGCGCCCCTCGGCGACGCGGTAGGCGTTGCCGACGAGCAGCACGAACTGGCCCACGCGGGCCTTGTCCGACTCGCCGAGCTTCGCCGCGGGGAACTTCTCGCCCGGCTCGCCCATGAGCCGCAGGAGGACCATCTTCGACTTCCGGTCGTAGCGGACGAGCTCCGCCATGTAGCGGCGGCCGTCGTCGAGGTGGCACTTGATCTGCGGCGCCTCGTCGAGCGTCACGGAGCCGCGCGTGAGGACGAGGCCGTTCTCGTGGACGATCACGCCGGTCATGTAGCCGAAGACGCCGCGGAAGCCCTTCACGCCGAAGACCTTCACGACGGAGGGCTGGGCGGCCTTGACCGCGGCGTCGATGCGCGGGCTGCGCGGCTCGGGGCCCGCCGCGGCCAGAGCGGCGAGGAGGAGGAGGGGCGCGGGGAGGAGGTGTCTCATCCCCTGGTGATCCCCGTGTAGACGATCGTCTGGAGCAGCTTCTCCTTGTCGCGGTCCCAGATCGTCACCTTGTAGGGGCGCAGGAGGCCGTTCGCCCCGCGCCAGTCGTCGGCGACGAGCGAGATCCAGCGCGCCCAGCTCCGCGAGTAGACGTCGAGGCGGCGGAGGAGGCCCGTGTCGAGGTGGACGAAGTAGACGCGCTGGACGCCCTCCTTCGTCTTCACCTCGATGCGGTCCACGGTGTCGTGGCCGACGAGCGCGCCGCCCGTGAAGTCCGTGCTCGCGAAGCGCATCCTGCCGTCCTCGCCGAGGAGGTCGTTCCACGCGGCCACGCGCTCGAGCATGTCCTTCGCGACGTCGGGGTCGAGCTCCCCGTCGCCGTCCCGGCCGCCGCCGGCGGTCGCCTCGCGGACGCGGTCGCCCGTCGTCACGGTGACGCGCCCCTCCGCGTAGGCCTCCCTGAGCGCCACCGGCTCGCGCCCCTCGACCGCGAGCGTCCCCTCGCGGGTCTCGGTCGCGATGGGAGCGAGCGCCGCGCGGGCCGCCGCGAAGGTGCGGTCGATCTCCATGTCGAGGTAGGTCCGCGACGCCTTCTTCAGCTCCTTGCCCCGCTCGTCGATGAGCGGGATCCCGTCGAGCGTGAGCCGGTACTCGTGCTCGGTCCACTTGCCCTCGTCGAACCGGGCGGCCTTGAGCGAGATGCGCCGGCCCTTCGGCTGGACCGCGATCAGGCGCGAGAACTGGTTCACCTCGGTGATCCGCTCTCCCATGAACTCCACGAGCGCGTCGCCGATCTGGATGCCGGCGTCGTGCGCGCAGCCGGGCGCGAGCAGCTTGTCGAACGTGACGCGCACGCCGCCCGGCCACTCCGGGTCGTCGATCGAGCGTACGGTGGCGTTGAGCGTGCCGTGCTCCACGATCAGCCCCGCGCGCATGTCCGGGAGGCATCGCTTGATCTGGTTCGCGCTGATCGCGTAGCCGACGCCGATGTTCACGCGGCCGCGCTCGCGGAGCGACACGCGCCCGTTGATCCCGACGACCTCGCCCCTGAAGTTGAAGAGCGGCCCGCCGCTGTTGCCCGGGTTGATCGACGCGTCGGTCTGGATGCAGTCCGGGTAGAGCAGCGTGCCGCGCATCGAGCCCGGCTGGTAGCGGTTGATGCCGCTCACGACGCCGAGCGTGATCGTCGGGCTGAAGTCGGTCGCGAGGAGGAAGGGGTTCCCCATCGCGTAGACCCAGTCCCCCTGGCGGAGCGCGTCCGAGTCGCCGAGGGGCGAGAAGGCCCACTCCCGCGGCTCCTTCAGGCGCAGGAGCGAGAGGTCGCCCGAGGGGTCCACGCCGAGGACGACCGCCTCGTGGATGCGGGCGTCGTTGAGTCCGATCCGCATCTCGTTCTCGAGCTCGGTCACGTGGAAGTTGGAAAGGACGAGGCCATCCCGCGTGATGATGACCCCCGAGCCGCCGCCGGGCCCCCGGAAGACGGCGCACACCGCCGGCGCGAGCCTCGCCGCGAGCTCGATGCGCTCCTTCTCCAGCGCCCGCGCGACGGAGAGCGGGTCGTCGGCGGCCAAGAGGCCCGCCGCGAGCAACGGTAGGAGGAGAAGGACCCTTCGCATGTCGCGCCCTCGTGCCCGGCCCTTCGCGGCCGGGCGGCCCTATTTTCCATGAGGCGTGCCGGCCATGGCGCCGAAAACACGCGCCTCGGCCCAGTCGCAGAAGTCGGACACGTAGGAGTCGCCCGGCAGCGTCTCGAGGACCAGCCGGTCGGTCCCCTTCACGTCCACGCGCACCGTCTCCGGGGGATCCCCCTTCCGCCGTCGGACCTCGGCGAGCACCTTGCCGTCGCCGAGGACGCGGAAGACCGCGTCCCCCTCGGATCCCGCGGCGTCGTCGATCCCGCAGCGGGCGTAGAAGGTATCCCACCGGCCCCCGAGCACGTACTCGAGCCGAGTGTAGGCGACGGTGCCGAGGCCGCGCTCGTAGGCCCGCGCGCCGAGCCGGAGGGGTCCGCCGAGCGCCATCCCGTCCCGCCTCCAGGGCGTCGGCTGGCCGAGGAGCACCGTCTGCCTGACGTCGATCGGCTCGAAGTCCGAGAGGTGGGCCATGTGGTCGCCCAGGAACTCGAGCCGGTCCACGTGGTCGCGCACGACCTTCACCCCGCCGCCCTCGACCGTGGCCTCGGTGACGCGCTCGAGCGGCAGCGTCACCCGCTCGCCCCCCGCGATATGGATGCGGACGCGCACGCCGGCGGAGGCCGCGCGCTCGCCGTCGGCCGTCCGGACGAAGCCGTACACGCGCGCGTACTCGATCTCGCGCCGCTGGTCCTCGACGCGCGCGACGAGGCCCGCCTCGCCGAGCCCGAGGACGCGCGCCGGCACCGGGAACGGCTTCGTGTCCCGCTGGATGACGATCGAGTCGCGCCCCTTCTCGACCTCCCGGTCGAAGACCTCGCCGTAGGAGGCCTGGAGCGCGCCGAGGAGACGGCCGAAGCGGACGGCGCGCACCGCGTCGAGCGGCACCGCGAGGCCGATGACGACCGGGCTCGAGAGCCGGACCTCCTCGCCCGTGCCGCTCACGGCGCCGCGGAGGCGGTCGCCGCCGTGCAGGTAGAGGTTCATGGGGCCGTCCGCCCCGGGCGCCCGCTTCGACTCGCCGGAGGTCGCGAGCACGAGGCTCGTGACCGGGATCCGCTGCGGCTCCCCCTCCTTCGCCCGGACGACGGCGATCCCGTTCTCGACCGAGACGAGCGGCCCCTCGATCGCGCTTCCGTCGACGAGAACGACCTTCGGGTCGGCGGAGGCGAGCGCCGCGGCGACGAGGATCGCCGCCGCGGGCCGGAGGGTCCGGGAGCGCATCACCGGTCGCCGGCCGGCTCCGTGACGCGCTTGCCCTCGGCGAGCGCCTTGTTGTACTGCTCGAGGAGCTCGCGGTAGCGGTCGGGGAACTGCTCCTTGAGCGCCTGGAGGACCTCCTCGCGCTCCTTGTCGCGCATCTCGCCCCACGCGTCGCCCGCCTTCTTCTTGGGGTTCGGGCGCAGCTCGCCGACGCGGCTCGCGCCGGGCGCGACGCTCGAGTTGTTCGCGGGGTCGGAGGGCTGCTGGTTGCCGCGCGGCTGGCCGCCGCCCCCGCCGCCCCCCCCCTTTCCCTGGCCCTCCTGCTGCTCGGCCTTCTTGATGAGCTCGTCGATGATCTCGACGATCTCCTTCTGCTTCTGCTGCGTCGGCTCGCCGGTGTCGCCGCCCTCGATCTTCTTCGCGACGTGGTTCATGCGGCCGGCGAGGTCATAGAGCGGGCTCTCCCACTCCTGCACGAGCTCGTTCTTGAGCTGCTCCATCGCCTGCTTGTAGCGCTCCGGGGCGTCGGGGTAGTCCTTGAGGAACGCGTTGGCCGCGGCGATCGCCTTCTCCTTCTCGCGCTCCTGCCCGAGGCAGACGACGAGGTAGAAGGCCGCGTCGACGTCGCAGCCCGCGAAGCGGAACTCGTTGAGCACCTGCGTGAACGCCTGCGCCGCCTCCTCGTACCGCTCGCGGTTCATCTGGGCGAGCGCGCAGCGGAAGGTCGAGTAGCCGCGCACGTACTCGTCGGCGCTCTTCCTGAGCGCCTCGAACCGCTCGACCGCGGCGCCGTACCGCTCGCTCGTGAGGAGCGCGTCGGCGCGCTGGTAGTCGGGGTTCATGAGGAGGAGCGCCTGGTGGATGCAGTCGAACTCGCCGCCGAGGAGCCCCTTCTCGCGGAGCTTCAGCACGTCCTTCTTCATCGCGTCGGGGAGCGTCGCGTCGGCCTCGATCCGCGCGAAGAAGCGCTCGATCTTCCTCTGCTTGAGCTTCTCGACGAGCTCGGAGCTCGCGGGGGCCTCGGCGCGCGCCGTCGCGAGGAGGAGA
>JAKLKT010000044.1 GCA_023150495.1 Planctomycetota bacterium | reverse complement strand
CTGCGTCGGCGGCGGGCAGAACACCGTGATCCGCTCGCGGCGGAGCCACGGCGCGAGGTCGGGGCCGAGCCGGGCTGCCTCGTCGTCGAGCACGACGAGCGTGGCGCCCGCCGCGAATGCGAGCCAGGTCTCCTCGATCGAGGAGTCGTACGCGGCCGACGAGCCCTGCGCGACGCGGTCCCCGGGGCCGAGCGCGAACCGTTCGAGGTCCTCGCCGACGAGGTTCGCGATGGACCGGTGCTCGATCATCACGCCCTTGGGCGCCCCGGTGGTGCCGGACGTGTAGATCACGTACGCGAGGCTCGCGGGCGTGAGGAAAGGGGGGGGCTCCGGGGGCCGGGCCGCGGGCGGGATCGCCGCGACGTCGATCGCCTCGCCGAGGCCGCGCGCGGCGCCCTCCGCGTCCGTGAGGAGCAGGGTGGCCCCCGCGTCGGCGAGGATCGCCCGGGCGTGCCCGTCCGGGAAGGCCGGGTCGATGCAGACGAAGGCGGCGCCGGCCATGAGGACGCCCAGCTGGGCCGCCCAGAGGTCCGGTGTGTCGCGCGGCAGGAGGATCGGGACGAGGGTCTCCCCGCGGACGTGCCCGCGGACCCGCGCGGCGACCGCTCCGGCGCGCGCGGAGAGCTCCGCGTAGGTCGCGGTCCTCTGTCCGGGGCGTCCGGTCCCCGGCGGGACCTCGATGGCGGTCCGCCCCGGGTGCTCGCGCGCGCTCCGCTCGAAGAACCCGTGGAGCAGCGGGGGTTCGCCCGTCATCGGGGGGAGAGTCTACGCGCCGGGAGGATGCATCCGGAAGCCGGCCCGCGTTGTCTATGGGTAGGGGGCTTCGTGCCCCCGCCGGAGATTGCCATGCGGACCCTCTTGATCCTCGGGATGGCGGCGACGAGCGCGCTCGCCCTCGACCTCATGGAGCTGAAGGACGGGAATCTCGTCCCGGTGCTCGACGCGACGCGGAAGGGCGACCGGATGCACGTCCGCCTCGCCGCCCCGGCGGACCAGCACATGGCGACCGTCTACCCGATCGACCGGATCCTCCCGGAGTTCGTCTTCTACGTCTGGGAGAAGGAGCTGACCGGGCAAGACCGCGCGGCGCACCTCGAGCTCGCGCAGTGGGCCCGGAAGAACGGCATCTTCTCCCTCTCCCTCAGGGTCTACCGGAAGGTGGCGGAGTTCGACGAGGGGATCAAGGGCGAGCTGCCGTCGCTCGCGAAGCAGCTGCACGAGGAGGAGGCGACCTGGCTCTTCGGTCGCGCCGAGACGCTCTTCCGCGAGGGCGAGGTCCTCGACGCGCGCGACGAGGTGGACCGCCTCCTCGAGCTCTTCCCCGACTCCGCGGAGAAGGGGCGGGCGCAGGAGCTCCGGAAGATGATCGACGAGCGCCAGAAGCAGCTCTCCGCCGAGCTCCGGCGCAAGGAGGAGGAGCGGCGGCTCCGGCGGCAGCGGCTCGAGGTGAAGACGCAGGCGGCGCGGATCGCGCAGGGGAGGGCGTACGCGAACGCCGCGAACCTGCGGCAGGTCGCGTACGCGCGCTGGCGCCTCGACTGGGCCTGCTGCCTCTACGAGGGCGCCCTCTACGCGCTCGAGGACCTGCTGCCCTACGTGCGGGACGAGGGGCTCCGCGCGGAGATCGTGCAGCACATGGACCGGGCGTTCGCGCTCTCGGTCGCGGCCTACGTCCGGCTCGCGGACCTCCGCTACCTGAACGGCGACTTCGGCGCCGCGCTCGACGCGGTCCACCACGTGCTCGACATGGATCCCGACAACACGGCGGCCACGGGGATCCGCGACCGCATCCTCGACGGCCCCGGGCCGACACACATCCGCTATGACCGGGGGTTCCTGACCTTCAAGCGCGCGCACCGGACGAGCGACGACAGGTTCGCGGTCCGCCGGTTCCGGTGACGCGGCACGGGGTGCCTCGACGGCTTTGCAGACACCGCCCCTAGAATCGTCGCCGATGAGCTACGTCCCCGCCCTCGCCCAGCGATGGTTCCCCGCCCGCACGTGGCCGCGCGAGTGCGCCGTCGTCGCCCTTGGCGCGGCGCTCGTGGCGCTCCTGGCGCAGGTCTCGGTGCCGCTCCAGCCCGTGCCGCTGACCGGCCAGACGCTCGGCGTCCTGCTCGTCGGGAGCTGGCTCGGCATGAGCCGCGGGGCGGCGGCGCTCACGCTCTACGTCTCTGCGGGCATCGCGGGCCTTCCCGTCTTCGCGGGCGGCTTCGCGGGGCCGCAGGTGCTCGCGGGGCCGACGGGCGGCTACCTCGTCGGGTTCATCGTCGCCGCCGCGCTCGTCGGCTTCATGGCGGAGTCGGGCTTCCTGAGGACCTTCCCGCGAGCCGTCCCCGCGATGTTCCTCGCGAGCGTGCCGATCCACGCGCTCGGCCTCCTCTGGCTCTCCCGCTTCGTCCCCGAGTCCGCCCTTCTCGACGTGGGTTTCTGGCCCTTCGTGGCCTTCGACCCGCTGAAGCTCGGCCTCGCGGCGGCGATCGCGAGCGGCGCCTCGGGCCTCACCGCGCGCCGCGGCCGCTAGCCGGGCTTTGGGGGGGCTCAGGCCCGATCCCCCCGACCGCCGATGGTACCGATGCGATGTCGCATGCCCAGGGCACGGTACCGGTCGAGGAATCTCCCCCGCTCGTCGCAGCGCCGCCCGGCCGGGGCGGGCGGGTCGTCCGCGGCATGACCGCGTCGATCGGCCTCGGCTCGATCGCGGTCGCGGTCGGCGCCGACATCGTGCTCGAGGGGGAGCCCGGCTTCGGCGCGGCCCAGTGGATGCTTCTCGCGCTGGGGATCGTCGCGGGCGCCGTCACCTTCCTGCCCGTACGCTTCGCGAAGCGGTTCCTCCTGCTCCTCGGCTCGCTGGCGCTCACGGTCGGCGTCGCCGAGGGCGCGATGCGGCTTCTCTTCACCGAGTGGCTCTCGTCGCTCTTCGATTTCCACCCGCGCTACATCTACACGCTGAAGCCCCACGCGCGGACCCGGTACATGCAGAGCCCCGTCAACGGGGGCAGGTCCGTCCTGACCGAGATCAACGGCGACGGCTACCGCGGCCCCGAGCTTCGCGAAGGGAGCCCGTGCCGCGTGGCGGTCTACGGCGACTCCTACGTCCTCGCCGTGTTCACGGATCTCGAGGAGACCTTCGCCGCGGGGCTCGAGCGCCGGCTCGGGGAGAGGATCGCGGGCATCGAGGTGGTCAACGCGGGGGTCATCGGCTACGGCCCGGACCAGACGAGCCTCAAGATGGAGGACGAGCTCCCGCGCCTGAAACCGGATCTCGTGGTGCTCGCGCTCTGCCCGAACGACTTCGGCGACCTCCTCCGGAACAAGCTGTTCCGGCTCGACGACGCCGGGGCGCTGCAGCGCAACGAGCCGCACATCAGCGGGACCCTCAAGCGGGAGTTCCGCGGGGCGTCGAGCGACCCGTTCCTGGCCAAGGCGATCTCGAAGTTCCGGAGGCGGTTCGATGCGCACCCGGCGCCGAGCGTCGAGAAGGACCTCGAGCGGAGCCGCGCGGAGTACCGGAGCTACGTCGTCGACGGCAACAACGATGTCGCGGACGCGTTCCAGGACCACGACGACTCGGATCTCCGTGTCGAGCCGGAGGCCGACGGCTCGCGCTACAAGAAGCGGATGATGGCGCATGTGCTCCGGCGCATCCGGGACACGGCTTCGAGGCAGGGGATCCCGGTCGTCGTGCTGCTCATCCCCGCGGCGCTGGATGCGTGCGAGACGTTCGACGGACGGCAGGTCGATCCCGCGACGTACCCGGCGTACAGGAGGTCGGCCATCACCGACGCGATGGCCGAGGCGGCGGCCGCCGCGGGCCTACCCTCTTTGGACCTCTTCCCGGTCTTCCGCGAAGGGGATGCGAACCGGCTCTACCTCCACGAGACCGATGACCACTGGAACGCAAGGGGCCAGGACCTCGCGGCCGAGCGGATGGCCGACTACCTGCTGTCGAAGGGGCTCCTCACCGCGCGAAGTGGGAAGTGATCCTCCCGAGCACGTCGAAGACGTGGTCCTTCAAGGCGTAGTGGCCGCCCTCGTACCAGACGATCTCGGGCTTGCCGATCGCCTCCCAGTAGCGCTCGGTCGACGCGCGCGGCACGACCTCGTCCGCCGTGCAGTTGATCATGAGGACTCCCCCCCTCCCGACCCCCCCGATCGTGCCCATCGGCTCGACGGGCGCGAGCGCCGTGCGGACCTGCGCCTCGGTGTAGCCGCGCTGCTCGAGCACGGCGACGATCCTCCTCGTGTCCTTGCTGCCCGCGTAGATCGTGTCCGCGATCGAGCCGCCGCCCACGACGAACACGCAGCGGTCGAACCCGCCGTCCGCGCCCGCCGCGAGCTCGGCGACGAACGCTCCGAGGCTCACGCCGACGATGCCGACCGACTTCACCTCGCGGCGTCCGCGCAGCCACGCGGCGCCGCGCCGGATGTCGCGCACGCCCTGCTTCACCGCGCCGACCGCGTCGTCGAGACCCAGCTCCGCGGGGTCGATCGACTTCGGACGGCGCTCGCCGTAGTAGGGGAGCTTCACGAAGAGCGCCGCGACGTTCCTGCTCGCGAGCGACGCGGCGACCATGCGCGCGACGTACGCGCGGCCGTCGAGGATGTCGAGGACGATCGCCGAGGGAAACGGGCCCTCGCCCTTCGGGCGGAAGTACTCCGCGTAGACCGTCTCGTTCTCCGGCGCGAGGCTCGGGCCTGGCGAAGGGTAGGTGAGCTCGTGGATCGTGACGTCGCCGAGCTTCCGCAGCGTCCTCAGGCGGTAGGCGACCTTCTCCGGGGGGTGCGCGAGGGGACCCTCGATCTCGCGCTCGCCGTCGATCGACCCCGTCTCGACGCCCTCGCCGCCCGCGCGGCTGCCGGAGCGCGCGGCGGGAAGCGGCTCGCCCCCGAGGAGCGTGCGGAGGTCGTAGCGCAGGAAGGGCTGGTTCTGCGCGCCCGGGAGCGGGTCCTCCGCGGGGTCTCGCGCGTGGGAGACCCAGATCGTCCGGTCGGAGGGGCACATCACGGCCTGGTGGAGGCAGGGGTGCGACGCGGGGTAGCTGCGGAGGAGCGCGATCATCGCCTCCGCGTCGATCGCGCCGCGCCGCTCGGCGAGGAACCGCCCCTGGAAGTCGTAGGCGGCCCACGATCCGCCCGCGCTCTCGCGGGGGTCGTACGGGTCGCGCTGCGTCGCCGCGAGGTCCCTGTCGACGAAGTGGTTGCAGCGGCGCACGATGCCCGGGATCGCCGCGTGCGGAAGGACGTTCTCGCGCTCGTCCCCCGCGCCGAAGAAGCGGACGAGCTTCGCGTTCGACTCGACCGCGCACGCGTCCCTCGGGTCGCTGAAGACGAAGTTGAAGCCGCACGTGCGCGGCCCCTTCTCCCAGATCGCCTTCGCCTCGGAGAGGTCCTTCGCGCGCGCGAGCACCTCGCGGAGATGGAAGATCATCGGCATCCCGTCGTAGGTCTCGTCGCTCGACTTCGAGCCCATCTCGCCGACGGCGACGCCCTCGAGGTTCATCCCGGTCACGCAGCCGACGAACCCGGCCCACGAGACGATCGCGTGCGGGAACCCCTCGTCGGGCGCGCAGACGAGAAGGATCGCGTTCGTCTGCGGGCGGACGCCCTTCCCGATGTCGAGCGAGTAGTCGAGGCTCCGCGTGTGGTAGACCTTCCCGTCCCTCGTGACGGCGGGCAGCGCGGCGGCGCCGGTGCAGTGGTAGCGCGACGGGATCGCGTGGACGAGCCGGAGGTCCGGGGCGGGCACGCCGGAGCCCTCCGCGATCGCGTCGATCTCCTCGTGGTAGCGCCTCGGGATGTGCGGCGCGAGCTTCTCCCAGATCGCCTCTAGCTCCTCGCGGGTGCGGCCGCGGTCGGCGATCGCCCAGTCGTGGAGGAACGCCTGCACGTCCTCTCGAACCTCCTTCGCGAGAAGCTTCCCGTGCGCGAGCCCCATCTCGCGCGGCGTGCCGCGGAGGACGAGCACGCGCTGGTCGCCGTAGCGGTAGAGGACGCCCTTGCCGCTCTCCGCGATCTTCTCGGGCTTGACCTCGTCCGCGCGTGCGGAGGCGAGCAGGAGGAGAAGGAGGAGGGGCCGGGGGAGGAGGTTCATCGGATGCTCCGTTCGAATGCCCAGTCGATGAGGCCGCGCGCCGCGGGCGTGCACAGGAGGTCCGGACGCGGCCGACAGCCGACGCGGCCGAGGTCGAGGCGGTCGGCGTCCCAGCACGTGAGGACGGTGACGTCGCCCTCGGTGAAGCCCTCGCTGTGGTCGCGGCACGCCGCGACGAGCAGCTCCAGGTCCGGCGCCTCGATCTCGAACGCCCTGCCCGCGAGGTACCGCGCGAGGTCCGCCGCCCGGGCGCCGTGCCCCGGGTCGTGGCCGTCGCTCTCGCGCCTCGAATCGTGAAGAAACGCGAAGAGCTCGACCACCCGCAGCCTCGCTCCGGTCCCCCCGGCGAGCCGGATGCCGTTCTCGCGAACCCGCTCCCAGTGCGGGAAACCGTGGATCCCGCCCCAGTCCAGCGCGAACTGGGCCCGGATCGTCCGCAGCAGCTCCCGGTCGTCCATCCCCGATGCTCCGCGGATTCTACAGCCCGGCCCCCGGACCCCCCCTTCTTCCGCCCGCAGGAAGCGGCCGATTTGCCTAGTGCAGCTACACTGTAGGGCTTCCTCCATGAACGTCAGGAACATCGCCATCATCGCCCACGTCGACCACGGCAAGACCACCCTGGTCGACCAGCTCCTCCGGCAGGCCGGCGTCTTCCGCGCCAACCAGGAGGTCCAGGACCTCGTCATGGACTCCGGGGACCTCGAACGCGAGCGCGGGATCACCATCCTCGCCAAGAACACGGGCATCTACATCGGCGACACGAAGGTCAACATCGTGGACACGCCCGGCCACGCCGACTTCGGCGGCGAGGTCGAGCGCGTCCTCCAGATGGTGGACGGCGTGCTCCTGCTCGTGGACGCGGTCGACGGGCCGATGGCGCAGACGCGCTTCGTGCTCCGGAAGGCGTTCGAGAACCACCTGAAGCCGATCGTCGTCATCAACAAGATGGACCGGCCGAACGCGCGGCCGGCGCAGGTGCTGGACGAGGTCGTGAGCCTCTTCTGCGACCTCGAGGCGCCCGACCACGTGCTCGAGTTCTCGGTCGTCTACGCGGCGGGCCGCGCGGGCTGGGCCGTGCGGTCGCTCGGCGACGAGCGGAAGGACTTCCAGCCGCTCTTCCGGGCGATCCTCGACGAGATCCCGGCGCCGACCGGATCCGCGGAGGGCCATCCCCTCCTCTCCATCGCGTCGATCGACTACGACTCCTACGTCGGGCGAGTCGCCGTCGGCCGCCTGCGCGAGGGGACGATCCGCGAGGGCATGACCGTCGGCGTCCGCTCGCGAGACGGGAGCCTCCGCAAGGAGACGGTCGAGAAGCTCTTCGTCTTCGAGAAGCTCGGGAAGACCGAGGTGAAGGAGGTCGCCGCCGGCGAGATCTGCGCGGTCGTCGGCTTCGAGAAGGTCGAGATCGGCGAGACGATCTGCGACTTCGACAACCCGCGCTTCATCGAGGTGCCGCCAGTCGAGCCGCCCACGATCTCGGTGATCTTCACGATCAACACGTCGCCGCTCGCGGGCCGCGAGGGGCAGTACGTGCAGAGCCGGAAGATCCGCGAGCGGCTCTTCCGCGCGACCGAGTCCGACGTCGCGCTGAAGGTCGAGGAGACCGAGAGCGCCGACTCGTTCAAGGTCTCCGGCCGCGGCACGCTCCACATCGGCATCCTCATCGAGAAGCTCCGCCGCGAGGGGTACGAGTTCGCGGTCGGCAAGCCCGAGGTGATCATGCGCGGCAAGGAGGAGCCGATCGAGCGGCTCATCGTGGACGTGCCGACCGAGTACGCGAGCACGACGATCTCGCTCGTCACGAAGCGGCGCGGCGAGTTCGTGCACGCGGACGCGAAGGGCGGTCACGTGCGGCAGGAGTTCCTGATCCCGTCGCGCGGGCTCATCGGCCTCCGCACGAAGATGCTCGGCGCGACGCGCGGCGAGGCCGTGATGCAGACGCTCTTCGAGGGCTACGCGCCCTACAAGGGGCCGATCCCGGGCCGGAGCACCGGCGTGCAGGTGTCGATGGCCGAGGGCCCGGCGGTCGCGTTCGGCCTCTTCGGCCTGAAGGACCGGGGCCAGCACTTCGTGAAGCCGGGCGACCCGTGCTACGAGGGCATGATCACCGGCGAGCACTGCCGCGGGGACGACATCGACGTGAACCCGTGCCGCACGAAGAGGCTCACGAACATCCGCTCGGCCGGGAACGACGAGAACGTGCTCCTGTCGCCGCCGCGCGTGTTCGGCGTCGAGGAGGCGCTCGAGTACATCGAGGAGGACGAGCTCGTCGAGGTCACGCCGAAGTCGATCCGGCTCCGGAAGCGCATCCTCCAGGAGACCGCGCGCCGGAAGGCGGCGCGCGACGCCGCGAAGATCGCCGCCGCTCCGGCGGAGTGAGGCGGGGGGGCTCCGGGGGCCGCAGCGGCCCGCCGCCCGCGTCGCTCTCTCTCTTCCGCGAGGCGCTCCTCCGGCTCAAGGCGCGGATCGGCCGGCCTCGCCGGCCGTTTTCGCGAACCGGTAGTGGGCGACGAACCACTCCGTTCCGCCCCGGTAGCCGAAGAGCTCCTCGCACGCGAGGAAGAAGATCCGCCAGCGCCGGTAGCGGCGCGGCGCCTCCGCCTCGCCGTACGTGCGGGCGAGGATCCGGAGCGCGTCCGCCCGGCGCGCCTCGAGGCGCTCGCGCCACGCGGCGGCGGTCCGGCGGTAGTGCCCGCCCGGGACCTCGTGCCGCTCCTCGAGCCTGAGCGCCCCGGCGAACGCGGGGAGGAGGTCGAGGGAGGGCATCAGGCCGCCCGTGAAGAAGTGGCGCGCCATCCAGTCGGCGGCGCCCCGCGCCGCGAAGGGATAGGCCCTGCGGCGGTGGCAGAAGACGTGCACGAAGAGCTTGCCCCTTGGCCTCAGCCAGCGCGCGAGGCGTTCGAAGAGCAGGGCGTAGTTGCGCAGGTGCTCGAACATCTCCACGCTCACGATCCGGTCGAAGACGCGCGAGGGGGCGAAGTCGTTCACGTCCGCCGTCACCACCTCGACGTTCCTGGGCGCGCGCGTCTCGAGGAAGCGGCGCTGCTCCGCGGAGTTCGAGACGGCGAGCACGCGGCTGCCGGGGAACCGGCGCGCGGCGTGGAGCGAGAGCGAGCCCCAGCCGCACCCGAGGTCCAGGATCTCCTGGCCGTCGGCGAGCCCGGCGCGCTCGCAGGTCAGGTCGAGCATCGCCTCCTCGGCCGCCTCGAGCGTCCTTGCACCCTCGGGCCAGTAGGCGCAGCTGTACTTGAGGCGGGGACCGAGGACGAGCTCGAAGAACTCCGCCGGCACCTCGTAGTGCTGCTCGTTCGCCCTCTCCGGCACGTGCGCGATCGGCCCCTCGCGGAGCGACGCGCGGAAGCCCTCGATCTCCGGCTCCCGGAGCCGCCGCGCGAGCAGGCGGCGGATCCCGCGGCGCAGGAGGGGCGTCGGCAGGAGGCCGCGCTCGGCGAGCCCGATCCCGATCGAGACGCTCATCCCCGGCCCTCCCGCGGGAACCAGGGGAAGAACGCGCTCGTGGTCCGCTGGTAGGACCGGTAGTCCTCCCCGCGGCTCTTGAGCGCCTGCCGCTCCGTCCACGGGATGCCGGTCAAGCGGTAGAGGAAGAGGAGCATGAGCGCGGGCCCGAGCCAGGTGAGCGGCGCGCCCCGGCCGACGAGGACGTAGGCCCACCAGTGCAGCCACTCGAAGAAGTAGTTCGGGTGGCGGGAGTAGCGCCAGAGCCCCGCGCGGCAGGTGCGTCCGCGGTTCGCGGGGTCGGCGCGGAACCGGGCGAGCTGCCGGTCGGCGAGCCCCTCGCCCGCGATCGCGAGGATCCAGACGGCGACGCCCGCCGCAGCCCACCCGTCGAGGGGGCCGCCCCCGAGGGCCCCGAGCGGCGGCAGGCTCATGAGCGCCGCCGCGAACGCCTGCACGTGGTACACGGCGAGGAATCGGAGGGGGCTCCGGGGGCCCCAGTGCTCACGCATCGCGCGGTAGCGCCCGTCCTCCCCGGAGCCCCTCCCGATCCGGTGCACGAGAAGGTGCGCGGCGAGGCGGAGCGCCCAGCCGGCCGCGAGCGCCGCGACCAGCACGCGCCGCGCCGCGTTGCCGCCGGAAAGGAGCGCGTACGCGACGACGAGGCCGCCGAGGCAGAGCGCCCACGCGACGTCCACGCTCGTGGCATCCCGCGTGCGGAGCTGGCGGGCCCAGAGGGCCGTCATCACGGCGGCGGCGGCGCCCCATCCGAGGAGGAGGAGGCCGGGGGCGACGGCGAGCGCGCTCAGAGGATCGGCTCCCTCCGGGAGAGCGGCTTCGCGAAGACCATCTGGACGTCGCCGATGTGCCGCTCCTCGAACGCGCCCTCGCAGTAGGAGAGGTAGAACTCCCAGAGGCGGAGGAACTCCTCCCCGCAGTCGAGCGCGCGCATGCGCTCCCGGTTCGCGAGGAAGTTCGCCCGCCAGCGGCGCAGCGTCTCCGCGTAGTGGGGCGTGATGTCCTCGAGGTGGAAGGGGCGCAGGTCGGTCGTCGCCGCGGCGGCGCAGAGCACGGCGACCGAGGGGAGGCATCCGCCCGGGAAGACGTAGCGCTTGATGAAATCGACCGTCCTCCGAGCCTCGTCGTAGTCCTTGTCGCCGATCGTGATCGCCTGGAGCGCCATCAGCCCGTCGGGCGCGAGGAGGTCGGCGCACTTGCGGAAGAAGACGCCGTGGTACTCGTGGCCGACCGCCTCGATCATCTCGATCGAGACGAGCTTGTCGAAGCGGCCCTCGAGGTCGCGATAGTCCTCCCGCAGGACGGCCACGCGGTCCGCAAGGCCGGCCGCCGCCACGCGCTCCGTGGCGAGCGCGTGCTGCTCGCGCGAGATCGTGGTCGTCGTGACGCGGCAGCCGTACCGCGACGCGGCGTGGATCGCGAACCCTCCCCAGCCGCTCCCGATCTCGACCACGTGGTCCGCGGGCTTCAGGTCGAGCTTGCGGCAGAGGCGGTCGTACTTGGCGATCGAGGCCTCGCGGAGCGTCGCGCCGGGATGCTCGAAGATGCCGCACGAGTAGGTGAGCGTGTCGTCGAGGAAGAGCGAGAAGAAGTCGTTGCCGAGGTCGTAGTGCGCGCGGATGTTCCTGCCGCTGCCCTCGCGCGTGTTCCGGTTGCGCGCGTGGGCGAGGCGCCGCACCGGCGCGGCGAGGCGCGCCCACCCGCGGTCGAGCCCGCGGAGGGCCTCCCGGTTGCGGACGAGGATGCGCACCAGGGCGGGCAGGTCGTCGCACGCCCATGCCCCGCGCATGAAGGCCTCCGCCGCGCCGACCGGGCCGCCGAAAGCGGTGGCCCGGTAGAAGCTCGGGTCCTTGACGCGCACCCTGGCGAGCGGGCCGTCGCCGTTCCCGAAGGCGTGTACGCTGCCCTCGTCCTCGAAGACGAGACGGCCGTGCCGGATCCGGGAGAGGCGGCCGTGTACCGCCTCCCGGGTGAGTCGGTCGACGAGGTTCATGTCGTGCTCCTCGCGGGATGCGGGTGGAACGGCGCCCCCTTGAGGCGCAGGCGGAGAGCCTGCCAGTAGATCGCGGCGATCACCTGGAAGGTCATCAGCGGATAGCGGAGGAGGGCGCGCGCGAGCGAACGGCCGTCGATCTCCTCGCGGCGCAGCGCGAGCGACGCCTCGAAGAGCGCCTCCCCTCCCTCGCGGCTCTCCATGCGGACTCCGAGGCGGTCGCCGGGGGGCGAGAGCCGCCACCGGTAGACCTGGTCCATCCCCATGAACGGGGAGACGTGCAGCCGCTTCGGGACTGCATAGGAGAGGCCCGGGCCGACGACGTAGGCATGGCGCTCGCGCCAGGGCGTGTTCGTCACCTCGGCGACGACCGCGGCGAGCGTCTCGCCGTCCGGCTCGAAGCAGTAGAAGAGGCTGATCGGGTTGAAGAGGTAGCCGAAGGTGCGCAGGTGCGTGAGCAGCCGGACGGGGCCCGGCGGCCGGCGGCCGAGG
>JAKLKT010000043.1 GCA_023150495.1 Planctomycetota bacterium | reverse complement strand
GCAGCGCGCGCACGCAGCCCGGCCAGGGCGGCACGCAGATCACCATCGTGCCGACCGGCGGCTCGGGGCGGCCCGAACTCGGGCCCGAGGGCGGGCCCACGACCGAGAGCGACCGCGCGCGGCGCCACACGTGGGAGATCTGGTGGAGCTACAACCGCGAGTACTACCTCGCGCAGCGCGCGCGCGGAACGCCGGTGACAGGGGTGCGCGCGCTCGACGACAAGAAGCAGCGCGCGGACCTCCGCGAGGGCCGGCTCATCGACCTGCTGCTCGTCGCGATCGAGGACAAGGACAAGGACGTGCGCTCGTCGGCGGCCGTGGCGCTCGGGAAGTTCGGCGTCTCGAAGGGCATCCGCGGCGCGCTCGAGCGACACATCAACTCGCCGCCCGAGGGCTGGCCCGACGTCCGCGAGGGCTCGATCTACGGGACCGGGCTCCTCGGGCTCGGCGAGAACCGCCGCTTCCTCGACACGATCGCGTGGGACAAGGACCGGCCCACGCGCGAGCAGAGCATCGCGCTCACGGGCCTCGTGATGGACGGCACGCAGGAGTCGGCCGACCTTCTCGTCGCGCACGCGAAGTACGTCCACACGACATCCAAGGCGGGCCCCGAGCAGCCCCCGTCGCGCGCCGAGCAGGAGCGCCGCCGCTTCGCCGCGCACCTCCTCGGCTTCGTGGAGACGGGGGGCTACGACGACTTCCTCTGGCAGGTGGCGTCCGGCGGGCGCGCGTGGGGGGTGGGCGAGCAGGCGATGGCGATCACCGCGCTCGGCCGGCGCCGCGCGAAGACGTACAAGGCGCCTCTCTTCAAGCTTCTCTACGAGCGCGGCTCCGACCGGAACCTCGCGCGGTCGGCGGCGATCGCGCTCGGGATGATGATCGAGCACGGCGACACGGAGGACCTGAGGCGGCTCGCCCAGTTCGTCCGCGACTCGCGGGCGGACACGATCGCGCAGAACTTCGGCGTCATGTCGCTCGGCCAGATCGGCGGCGAGACGGCGGTGGAGCTGCTGAAGGACCTCCTGCGCGTGTTCGCCGACGAGGAGGACCGCGCGTTCGTGTACCTGGCGCTCGGCCTCTGCGGCATCCGCTCCGCCGCGGCGCGCGACATCCTGCTCGCGGAGTACCACCGGGCGGACACCGAGGTGGAGCAGGGCGTCCTCGCGCTCGCGTGCGGGATCGCGAAGGTGCGGGACGCAGTGCCGCTCACGGTGCAGGCGCTCGAGAGCCCGAGGAAGCGCGACACCGAGGGGCTCGGCGCGCGCGGCCGCTTCGCGGGATGGGCGGCGCTCGGACTCGGGTTCCACGGGGACCCGCGCGGGCTCCCGGCCGTGAAGAAGCTGCTCGAGTCGAGCGGCGACGCGTTCGTGCGCGAGCAGGCGGCCGTGGCCGTGTCGCTCCTCATGCGCTCCGCGGCGGTCAGGGACCTGATGGCGATCCTCAAGGACGCGGGGACGCTCCACGCGAAGGCCGCGGTGGTCGTGGCGCTCGGCGTGCTGCCGGAGCCGACGCCGGCGGCGGTGGACGCGCTGGTCTCGGTCTACAAGGACGACTCGATGCCGAACACGGTGCGCGCGCTCGCGATCTGCGCGCTGGGCGCGCTGGCGGAGCCGCGCCCGGTGCCGGTGTCGGCGCTGCTCGTGCGCAACTACAACTACTTCGTGCGCTGCCTCGCGCTCGACGAGATCGCCTCGTACCTGTAGGAGCGGACCAGGTTCGCGGCGGAATAACGGCGGAAAAGCCGCTCTGCAGGCCGCATCTCGTTCCGGCGGCGCCGTCCGGCGGTACCCTCTCCGTCATGCGCATCGCCTTGACACTTCTCGCCGCGGCGCTTCTCCTCGGGGGCGCGATGGCGCAGCAGACGAATGTCCCCGAGATCGGCGCGAAGGCCCCCGCCTTCCGCCTGAACGACCACGAAGGCAAGGCCCGCTCGCTCGACGACCTGCGCGGCAAGGGCTGGCTCGTCCTCGCCTTCTACCCGAAGGCGCACACGGGCGGCTGCACGAAGGAGGTCTGCTCGCTGCGCGACTCGCTCAAGGACCTCGAGTCCTTGGGCATCGCGGTCGCGGGCATCAGCCTCGACGACGTGGCGTCGCAGAGGTCCTTCCACGAGGCGCAGAAGCTCAACTTCCCGCTGCTCTCCGACCCCGACGGGAGCGTCGCGGCGAAGTACGCCGCGATGGCCGAGGGCAAGCCCTACAGCGCGCGCGTGACGTTCGTGATCGACGACAGGGGCGTGCTGCGGCACGCCGACCGCAAAGTCGCGGTCGACTCGCACGGCAAGGACCTCGCGGCGGTGGTGAGGGGGCTCCGGGGGCCGTAGCGTCAGGCGCCCGCCGCCGGGAGCACGAGCGAGAACACGGCGCCGCCGCCCTCGCGGTCCGAGACCTCCACGCGGCCGCGGTGGGCGTTCGCGTAGTGGCGGACGAGCGCGAGCCCGAGGCCCGATCCGCCCGCCCCCGCGTTCGCGCCGCGCGTGAAGGGATCGAAGATCCGCTCGCGGTCCGCGGCGGGCACGCCGGGGCCCCGGTCGAGCACGCGGAGCACGACCGACCCGTCCTTCGCCGTCGCCTCGACGCGCACCTCGTCCTTCCCGTGCTTGCTCGCGTTGTCGATCAGGTTCACGAGGATCTGCACGAGCGCGTCGCGGTCGAAGGTCGCCGCCGGCAGCGTCTCCGGCACGTCGATCTCGAGCCGGAGCCCCTTCTCCTTCAGGTAGGGCCGGAGCGTCTCCGCGGCCTCGCGCACGACGGGCGCCGGGTCGCCCGTCCGCATCTCGAACGTCTTCTTCCCCCGCTCGATCCGCGAGAAATCGAGCACGTTGTTGACGAGCCGCGCGAGCCGCTCGCTCTCCGCCGCGATCAGCGCGAAGTAGTCCCGCGCCGCCGCCTCGTCCTTCACCCACCCCTCCTTGAGCATGTCCGCGTACATGCGGATCGAGGTCAAGGGCGTCCGCAGCTCGTGCGACACCGTCGAGACGAACTCCGCCTTCCGCGCGGCGAGCCGCGACTCCGCCTGGACCGCCCGCCAGACGAAGAGCGCGCCCAGGAGCACCACGAACCCCATGACGCCGAGCGTCCAGCCGAGGCGCCCGTCCGCGGCCGCGAGGTCCCTCTCGAGCGCGTCCGCGGGGTGCACGTCGAAGAGCAGGACGTAGCCGGGGGGAAGGAGGACCGGGTCCGCGCCGGCGCCGGGCGGGGCGGCGTAGAGCCGGATCGTCGCCGGCAGGCCGCGCGGCCCCGCGGCGGCCCGCTGCCCGTCGTCGGGCACGAGCGAGACCTTCCCGATCCGCGAGTCGATCCTCGGGACGACGCTCTGGGGCGACGACGGGTCGAGGAAGGCGCGGTTGACCATCTCCGGCGACACGCGGAACCCCGTGAGCCCTCCTCGCCCGCCGCGGACGGCGAGGTCGCCGTGGAAGTAGAACCGCTCCTGCGGCTCCGCGAGCAGCGCGAGCGCGATCGCGCTCCTCGCGAAGTCGAGCACGTCCTCCGGCGGTTCCCCGGGCCCCTCCATGTGCACGTTCCGGTCGGCGTCGATCCGGAAGCGGTCGCTCGTGAACCCCGTGCGCTGCGCCGCCGCCTCGGCCCGGTAGAGCTCCTGCAGGCGCCGCACGAGCAGGTCCCGGATCTCGCCCGCGCGCTCCTCGATCGCGTCGCGCTCGCGCTCGACGAGCGCGAACCGCTCGCGGGCGAGGCCGACGAGCCCGAGGTACGCCGCCGCGGCCACCGGCACGCCGACGAGGAGGACGAAGAGGGCGAGGAGCGCGCTACGAGTCCGCAAGCCGGTATCCCTTGCCGCGCACGGTGAGAATGTACCGCGGGCGCGCGGGATCCGGCTCGACCTTCTGGCGCAGCTTCATGATGTAGTTGTCCACGGTGCGCGTCTGGATGCCCGCGACCGGGTACTCCCACACCTTCATGAGCAGCTCGTCGCGCGAGACGCAGCGGCCCCGGTTCTCCACGAGGAAGCGCGCGAGGTCGATCTCCTTCGGAAGCGCCGGGATCGTCTCGCCGTCCCTGTGGCACACGCGGCGCGCGAAGTCGAACTCGACGGTGCCGACCGTGACGCGCGCCTGCGATCCCGAGGCGAGCGCGCGCGAGCGGAGGTGCGCCGCGACGCGCGCGACGAGCTCGCGCACGCTGAACGGCTTCACGACGTAGTCGTCGGCGCCGAGCTCGAGCCCCTTCACGCGGTCGCTCTCCTGCCCGCGCGCGGTGAGGATGAGGATCGGCGCCGTGCAGCCGTCCCTCCGGAGCCGCCCGAGCACATCGAGCCCGTCGAGGCCGGGCAGCATGAGGTCGAGCACGATGAGATCGAAGGCCTGCTCGCGGGCGGACCGGTAGCCCGACGGCCCGTCGACCGCGATGTCGACGGAGTAGCCGTTGAACGACAGCGCGTCCTTGACCCCCCGCGCGACGGCGGGCTCGTCCTCCACCACGAGGATCCGTTGCTTCATCCCTCGGGAAACCTACCCATATAGACGCACCGGAACGTCAACTGTTCGTCATCAAAGTTGTACGCATGTAAAGACGGGGGGCTCCGGGGGCCCCGGAGCGGTCATCCGCTAGACTCGATCCGTGGGCAGGAGGCTCGTTTCGCTGGTCCTCTCGGCCGCCTTCGCGGCGGCGGGGGAGGGCCCCGACGTGGCGGAGGCCCTGGCCCGGCTGGCCTCCCCCGACGCGGAGGCGCGGCTCCGGGCCCAGTCCGACCTGCGTGCCACAGCGCCCGGGAGGGAGGATGTCGTCGCCGGGATCACCGCCCTCCTGCGGCACGACAACGCCGCCGTGAGGCTCGACGCCGTGCGCCTGCTGGAGCCGCTCCTCGTGGGCAGCGGCCGCGGCGTGGTCGGCCGGGCCGGGCGGCGGGCGAAGCCGGGCAAGCTCGTGACGAAGGAGAGCGAGGCGGCGGTCGAGCGGGCGCTCAAGTGGCTCGCGAGCGTGCAGGATCGGGCGGGGAAGGGTGGCGACGGGAGGTGGGCTTGCGCCGGGTTCACGAAGCACGACCCGGAGGGCAAGCTCGACGGCGCCGGGTCCCCGGCCTACGACGCCGGGATCACGGGCCTCGTGCTGCTCGCGTTCCTCGGCGCGGGGTACACCGACCGGACAGGCCCCTACCGGGAACAGGTGGCGGAGGGGCTCGCGTTCCTGCGGAGCGCGCAGGGGAAGGACGGTTGCATCGGCCCGCGAGGGGACCCGCGGATCGTGACGATCCACGCGGTCGCGACGCTCGCGCTGGCAGAGGCGTGGATCCTCAACGGGGACGCCGCACTCCGCGCGGCTGCCCAGCAGGCCGTGGCGTACCTGGAGCGTCAGCAGGACGGTCTCGGGTGGGGGTACGCGCGTCGCATCGACACGCACACGGTCGGGTGCGCCCTCTACGCGCTCGGAGTCGCGCGCTTGGGCGGGTTGGACGTCGATCCTGCGCGGGTGAACTCGGGGGTGCAGTGGGTGGATGCGTCCAGGGAGCCGAATTTCGGCCAGATCGGGTATGAGACGCAAGGCGATGGGGGCGGCGTCTATGCCTTTGGCCCTGAGTTCCTCGGCATGCGCACGGGGACCGCCGGCGTGCGCGAGGGTGTGCTCCTCGACCGCGACAAGTGGCCTGAGGTGAAGGTCCACACGATCACGAGTCTTGGCAACTGGTGCCAGATCCTCCTCACGAGGAATGACCCGTTTCCGAAGCATGTCCTGAACGGCCGCGAGCTTGTCGGAGCCCTTCCGCCGCTATGGGAGTACGACGAGTCGCGCAAGTCGCATCCTGCCGTGGACTTCGGCTACTGGGCGTATGGCGCGCTCTTCATGGCGGCGCGCGACGCGCGCCACCGCGATCCGAAGCCCACCGTCGCCTGGTTCGCCGCGCTCCACCGGGCGCTGCTTCCGAACCAGTGCCTCCTCGGTCCCGCGGCGGGATCGTGGGACCCGGTCGATGCGTGGGGTGCGGCGGGCGGTCGGCTGCACGCGACCGCAATGGCGGCGCGTGCCCTCGAGGCCCCGTACCTCTTCGCCGACCGCTTGTCCGACCCGAAGCTGGACTCGAAGACGCACATCGCGGCCTTCGCGGAGCTCGTGAAGCTGATCAAGGCCGATCCGGATCCCGCGGCCAGGGCCCGTGCCGCCGAGGTCGTCGAACGGATCAAGGCGGTCGCCCCGTACAGGTAGCGCGCCCCGCCGTCGTACGATACCGGCGTTGCGCGCCTTCCTGCTCCTCTTCGCCGTGGCGGCCACGCTGCTCGTGGGCTGGCTGCTCCTGTCCGACGAAGGGTCGGGCGGCCGGAGCGCCCGGGACCGGAGGCGGGACGCCCCGGTGGAGCTGCCGCCCCTCGCGCCGGAAAAGGAGGGGGTCCGGGGGCCCACGGAACCCCCCTCCCCGGAGACCGGGCGCGTCTTCTCCCTCTCCGGCTACGTCCGCGACCCCGGCGGCGCTCCCGTGCCGGGCGCGATCGTCCGGGTGACCACCCTCCGGGCGAGCGTCACCGACACGGCCGGACAGGAGGGCGAGTACGCGGTCGAGGTGGCCGCCCCGATCTGCACGTTCGACGTCTGGGCGACGGGCTACCTCCCGGTCGCGGGGACGACGAACGGTCGCTCGAACGGGGAAATCGACTTCGTCTTCGACGGCGACGGGCCGTGGCGGAAGGACTTCACGCTGAAGCCGGCGGCGTCGCTCGAGGGCCACGTCTACGACGACCTTGGCCAGCCCATGAAAGGGGCGCGGGTGTACGTGATTCCCGCCGACTTCGCGCTCCTCGACCGGGAGAGCGTCGCGAACGCGGTGACGACGGACGAGAAGGGCGCGTTCGAGTTCCCGGGGCTCCCGCCGGGCGTCACCGACCTCGGCGCGCGGGCGCCGGGCTTCCTGCCCGCGCTCGCGAAGGACGTGGCGATCCCCGCGCGCGGCACGGCGCAGCAGGACGTGCGGCTCGCGCGGGGGCGCGAGATCCTCGTGACCGTCATCAACGCCCCCGACTTCGATGTCGAAGTCGGTCAGGACCAGTACACCCGGAAGAACGTGCTGCGCGTCATCGGTGCGGACGCGCGGCTGCGCTCGATGCTCCTCCCGCCCGGCGGCGCCGAGGCTCTTGCGGACGCGCTGGTCGGCCGCGCGTTCGCCGACCTTCCGGTCGTGCTCGGGCGGCATCGTGACGACGGGCGATTCGACCTCTCGGGCGTCGGCCGCGGCCCGGCGGATGTCGCCGCGCGGATCAACGACGTTGTCGTCGGGCGCGACGGCACGATCTACCGCCTCTCCGGCCTGATCGTCGAGCCCGGCCTCGGGGAGAAGCTCGACACGACGGAGCCGGAGGTGACGCTCACGCTCGTCCCCGCGATCACGATCGCCGTGAACGTCCGCGACGCGGTCACGGGGAGCGCGCTCGAGCCGGAGGTCATTCGCCACACGGCCGGCGTGGCCACGCCGCTTCCCGTGGACCGCGAAGGCACGTCCTGCCAGGTCCCGCGCGACGAAAGGCGGCACGCGCTCGTCTTCTCGCTCGACGGCTACCAGGAGGCCAAGCTCGACCTGCCGGACTTGCGCCAGTTCCCCGCCGACTCCCCCCGGCCCCCCTCGTTCGACGTCGCCATGCAGCCGACGGCCATGGGCGAGACCGGCGCGTTCTTCGTCGTCTTCGAGCCGCCGCTCGACGGCCGCGTCGCGCTCGTCGGCCGCGACTCGACCGGCGCCCAGCGGTGGGTGAAGCACATCGAGGACGCGGACAGGGAGGGGCGCTGGTCGGTCGAGGACGTGCCGGTGGGGGAGTACGCGGTGAGCGTGCTCGCGACCGGCATGGTGCCCGCGTTCCTGCCGCGCGTCGTCGTCACCCGCGGCCTCAAGGACACCTACCGCGTGACGCTGACGCCGGGCGGCGGCCTCGCGCTCAAGGTCACCGACGCCGAGGGCAACCTCCTCGACCAGGTGCACCTGATGCTCAAGGACCACGCGGGCAACCAGATCGACGTCCACGTCCTCTCGCACGTGAGCGAGGGGCGCGCGTTCCTCTCGGTCAACTACCTGCCGAGCGCGGCGTCCGCGAAGGCCGACAGCGGTCTCGCGGCGGGCTTCTACGAGATCGCCGTCTTCCGCGAAGGCTACGAGGTCGGCCGGAAGGGCTTCGAGGTGCGGGGAACCGACGTCGCCGAGGTCGGGATCGCGCTGGTGAAGGCCGCGAAGTAGCGCCGGTCACGCGACCCGGCCGCGCTTCCCCCGAGGTTTCAGCTTGAGGGTGACCCCGATCCCGAGCCGCGCCAGCATGTCGATCAGCGTGTCCGAGCCGAACAGGTCGAGCCGGCCCCGCATCAGGTCGCTGACCCGCGGCTGCGTCACGCCGAGGAGCTTCGCGGCCTGCGCCTGCGTGAGCTTCCGCTTGGCGATGGCCTGCTGCACGGCGGCCATCAGGTCGGCCCGGACGCGGAGATGCTCCGCCTCCTCGATGGAGAAGCCGAGATCCCGGAACACGTTTCCCGTCGAGCGAGTCATCCGCAACTTCATCAGATCACCTAGCCATTCCGCCGCCTCCGGCCGAGCATCAGGCGCAGGCGCTCCCGCGCCACGGAGAGATCCCGGTCGGAGGTCCTTCGGGCCTTCTTTTCGACGGCCTCCGCGAACTTCGCCACGTAGACCACACGGTGCTCCCTCCCGGTGTGCAGGCGGATCTCCCGCACGCCAGCGCCGACCCCCGGCATTGGCCGCCAGTCGTTGGGATCGAGACCCATCTGGACTCGCCACAACTGGAAACCCGCGACTCTGCGGGCATCGGCGGGGAAGCTGCGGGTGTCCCTCAGCGAGCTGCCGAGCCAGGCAAGCGGCTTCACGCAAGGCAAGTATACAAGAACATGTATGCAGGTCAACGCGCTGCGGCGCTGCGGGCCCCCGGACCCCCTCGACTTCGGCCTCAGTTCCCGCTGCGGTTCTTCGCGATCTCGGCGAGCGCGCGGTCGCGGCCCTCTGCCCAGAGGCTCCGCAGCTCGTCGGGCCACTTCACCTTCGCGAGCCGGCTCAGCCTCTTCTCCGCGGTGGCGGGCTCCTGCTGCGCCTCGACTCGGATCGAAGCGAGCTGGTCGAGCAGGAGGCCCCGCACGGTCTCCCCCGCGCGCTCCGCGCCGACCGTCCAGGGGAACTCCCGGTTCACGCGCGCGTAGGCCTCGATCGCCTCCGCGACCGCGTCGTCCGCGTCGCGGCGCACGAGGCCGCCCAGCGCCGCTCGCGACGCCTCGTGCAGCGACTCCGCGGCGAACCACTCGCGCGTGCCCTGCCAGAGCCCGCAGCCGAAGAGAAGGGTGAAGAGCGTGAACGCCGCGCGCCGGCGGCGGCGCCGGCCGCGGGCGTCGTGCCGCGTGCGCTCGATCTCCTCGATGCGCTTCGCCGCCTCCTCGCAGTCGCGGTCCACGGCGAGCGTGTTGCGGTAGTAGTTGAGCGCGCGGTCGAAGTCCTTCTTGTCCCACGCGCGGCGGGCGAGGAACAGCAGCTCGCGCGCGGCGAGCTTCGACTCGTGCAGCTTGATGTAGGTCGCCGCGAGCGACTCGCGGAGGACGACGCTCTCCTGGTCGTTCGCGAGCAGCCGCTTGTAGACCTCGAGCGCGTCGTCGAGCAGCGACTGGGTCGAGAGCGCCTCCGCGAGCCGGAGGCCCGCGCGCATCGCCTCCTTCGGGTCCTTCCGCGCGTCGTGGATCGCGGCGATCCGCTCGAGCGCCTCGACGTCGTAGGGCACGAGCCCGGTCGCCTTGCCGTACGACTCGAGCGCGCCGGTCGGGTCGCCGGCCGCCTCCTGCGACTGGCCGAGCCGCTTGTACTCGCCCGCGGCCTCCGCGCGCCGGCCGGCTCGCTCGTAGAGGCGGATCAGCTCCTGCCGCGCCTCGAGGTGGGCGGGATCCATGGAGAGCGCCGCCTCGAGCTGGCGGACGGCGCGGTCGAGGTCCTTCGCCTCCTCCGCGGCGCGCGCGAGAGCGCAGAGCTGCGCGGGGGCGGCGCGGACGATCAGCCCCTGCTCCGACAGCGCGGCGACGTGGCGGAGGACCTCGAAGCGGCCGTAGGGGAGCTCCTCGAAGAGGCGGCGCACGTCCCGCGTGCCGTCGAGCCGGGCGACGACGTCGCGCCATGCGGCCGGCGCGTGCTCGTCGAGCGGCTTGCTGGGCAGGAAGATGTCGGTCTCCGAGCGGACCTGGTGCGCGATCGCATCCCACTCGTCGACGCGTCGCGCCGCCTCGACGATCACCACGTGCGGGTCGAGCGAGACGTTGCTGTCGATCTGCTCCTTGTCGAACGCTCCCGGCTGCGCGCGCCCCTCCTCGAACACGAACGACGCCTCGCGCCAGCTGAAGAGGAGGATGACCTCCTCCTTGATCGCGGCCTGGACCGCCGCGTCGAACCGGTCCTCGTCGAACGTGCCGATCGCGCGCAGCGCCTCCTTGAGCGTGCGCCGGCGGAGCCTGCGCGCCGCCTGCCGCAGCGTGTCCGTCGCGGCCGCGTGCGCGCGTTCCGCGATCTGCACGTAGTCGAGCTGGCGCTCGTTCTCCGGCCGGAACGCGCGGATCGTGCCCTCCTCGAGATAGACCGAGGCCTTCCGATCGCGCTCCGAGACGGTCAGCACTCCCGTCAGTCGGTTGAACGCGACGTTCTGGAAGACTTCGGAGAGACCGATCGTCGTCAGTTCGCCGGCAAAACCCATGGAATCCCCGTCCGCGAGGGACGCGGCCCGCACGCAACTATCGGCATTCCCCGCCGCATGGGGAAAGGCGCGCGCGGTGACGCATTTTCTCGACATTCCCGCGCGGCAGGGCCCGCCGTTCGGCAGCCGTTCGGTGCCGGCCGCCGTCGCCCCGCCTATAATCGCGCCCACAAGGGCAGGGAGGCGGTGAACGCGCGATCGATCCTCGCGTCACTGGTGGCGCTCGCCGCCACGGTGTCGGCCGATTCGGGCGGCGGCGGCCCCCCGTCCCCTCCGTGCCCCGCGCTCTCCGTGGCGCCGCTGGTCTACGTGTTCGTCCCAGACCCCCTCGGCGCGCGCACCTGGGCCGAGCGGCAGATGGAGGCGGTGCGCCTCGGCATCGGCGCCGGCGCGCGGGAGCGGGGATCGGACGGCGTGGTCCTCGCCGATCCCGCGCGCACGCGATCCGACTACGCCCTCGAGATGTCGGAGGCGCCGCCCGACGTGCCCCGGCGGGCCGAGCCCCTCGAGCCCGAGGAGGCGAGGCCCGAGGAGCAGCGGATGAAGGGCGCGCTCGAGGCGATGGGGCTCAAGCCCGAGGATCTCGTCGAGGCCCCCGTGATGCCCGCGGCGGTGCTCGCGCTCGCGGACATCCTCGCGCGCGTGGACGCCCTCCTCTTCCCCATGCGCCCGCGCGAGCGCGGCGCGGACGTGGCGTCGCTCCGCGTCGACCCCGAGAAGCGGTACGTCAAGCAGCCGAGCTACCTGCACTACAAGATGCCGCCGGAGGACCCGGAGCCCAAGCGCCCGCCGCTCACCCTCCACGCGAAGCGGATCACCCGGTCGCTCTACAAGATGCTCCTCGGCGTGGCGATCGGCATCCTGATCTGGGGCTTCGTGCGGAATTCGGCGTAGTCCGATAAGGAGGCGTGCGACGCACGCTCCTCTGCGCGCTCCTCCTCGCCGCCGCGGCCCGCCCCGACGAGATCCTCCTCGAGGGCGGCGGCCGGATCTCGGGCGAGGTCGTCGAGGAGACCGAACGGGAGCTGACGATCCTCCTCCCGAACGGGACGATGCGTCTCCCGCGAGCGAAGGTGCGGGAGATCGTCCGCGAGGACCGGCGCAGCTACCTCCGGCGCGAGGCGAAGGCCGCCGCGTCCGCGCGCGCGGCCGTGAGGATGTACGAGCGGGCCTTCGCGCTCTCGCACGACGAGGAGACGCGCGACGACCTCGCGAGGGCGCTCCTCGCGCACGCCGCCGAGGAGCTGCAGCTCTTCCGGCTCGACGCCGCCGAGGCCGCGCTCGCGCGCCTGCGCGAGCTGGCCCCCGGAGCCCCCTCCGCTGCCCCCGCGAACCGGCTCGCGGCCGCGCGGACCCGGGAGTTCCCCGCGATGGCCGCGACCCTCGGCGCGCTCCGCGAGGGC
>JAKLKT010000042.1 GCA_023150495.1 Planctomycetota bacterium | reverse complement strand
AGGAGCCGCCGCCCGCCGCGGCGCTCCCCCGGCGTGTAGCCGGGCCGCCCCGGCCGGCGCGACGACGCCCTTCGGTGCTGCCAGTTCCAGAGCGTCCTCACCGTAACCCCCGCGCCCTGCGCGACCGCGCTACGGCGCCCGCGCTTCACTCGCCCCTCCCGGAGCTCCCTCGTGACGTGCTCCCGGGTCCGCTCCCTTCCGACCCTTCCTCCTCCTGCCGCGCGCATGCAGGTTCCCCCCCGCCCCCTCCGTCTCCCGCGGCATCTCGCGGTGCGCCGGCATCTCCTTGAGGAGCGCGATCAGCGAGTCCTTCGCCTCCGCCTCCCGCTCGAGCTGCAGAAGCCTCTTCCTGAGGACCGTCGGCTCCTCCTGTCCCGGCTCCGCAGGGATCCCCCGCGCCCTCGGCTGCCGGAGGCACCCCGCCACCATCCCCGCCAGCGCCTGCTGCGACAGTTGCCACACTCTGAGCGGCGGCACCTTCAGCCGCGACGCCGCCTCCGCCCTCGTCGCCTTCCCGAGCCAGAGCTCGAGCAGCAGCGCGCACGTCTCGTGCGCCCTCTTCCGCTCCTCCTCGCTCGCCCGCTCCCAGAGCGCCCTCACCGGCACCGGCATCCTCGGCACCTTCCTGAATCGCCGCTTCCGGAAGCGCCGCGTCCGCGGCGCCGTCTCCGCCCTCGTCCCCGTGCTCTCCATCGCCCTCCTCCTCGCGCGCCTCGGGCGCGCCCAGCGAATCCGCCTCGATCTCCTCCGCCCCCTCCTCCGTCCGGATCACCACCCGCCCCTTCTCCCCGTGCACGCTCACCTGCCGCTCGCCCACCTGCCCCACGAGGTAGACCCCGGTCCGCGGCTTCTCCCCGACCGCGAGCAGCAGCTCGTTCTCCGAGATCCGCTGCTCGATCGCCTTCCGCACCAGGTCCTCCGCCCCGAAGAAGCGGTCCGCCGGCACCATCCCGTCGATCCCCTGGTGCGGCCGGAAGTGGTTGTAGTGCGCAAACCAGTGCGAGAGCCGCTCCCGCGCCTCCTCGAGGTCCTGCGGATGCGCCCGGTCCCAGAGCTCGGCGTTCAAGGTCTCCCAGAGCCGCTCGCACTTCCCGAGCGTCTCCGGGTGGTGCGCCCGCGACACCACGTGCGCGATCCCCTCCCGAAGGAGCACCTTCTGGAAGTCGCTCTTCCCCCGCCAGCTGTAGTACTGCCTCCCCTGGTCCGTCAGCACCTCCCTGGGCTTCCCGAAGCGCGTGATCGCCCCCAGGAGCGCCTCGATCACCATCTCCCCCCTCTGCTGCGACGCGAGCGTCCACCCGACCACGTACCGCGAGAAGTCGTCGAGGAAGACGACCAGGTACGCGCGCTGCCCGTGCCGCGGCAGGAGGATGCTCGTGATGTCACTCTGCCACAGCTCCCGGGGCCTGCTCCGCTCGAAGCGCCTCACCGCCGGCCGCCTCCGGCGCCTTCTCCGCGGCGGCGCCGGCGGCGGGATCGCCTCCTCCTCCCGCACCCGCCGCACCGCCCCCGCGCTCACCGCGACCCCCCCGAAGCGGCGCAGCCAGTCCCGCACGCGCCGCAGCCCGTAGAAAGGGAAGCGCCTGAGCACCTTCGTGATCTCCGCCCGGAGCGGCGCCGGCAGCCGCTTCGCCGCTCCCCCTGCGGACCCCTTGCGCCGCCCGTACACGGACTCCAGGGCCTTCGGCCCGCCCTCCTCGTACCTCCTCCGCCACTTCACGAGCGCCTTCGTCGAGATCCCCCAGAGCCGCGCGAAGTCCACCGCCGTCATCCCGCTCTTCGCGAAGGCCTCCACCGCCTTCCGCCGCTCCTCCGGCGGGTACGGCTTCCGCCCGGGCTTGCCGGAGTGCCGCGGGTTCGGCCGCCGCTCGAGTCCGGGCAGACGCTCGCTCGCGAGACGCCGGCGCCACGAGCACAGCGTGGCCGTCGACAGCCCCTGCTCCTCGCAGAAGGCCCGCATGCCCTGCCCCGACGCCTCGTACGCGTTGAGCACCGCGAGCTTCTCCGCCGCCGTGAAGCCCGCCGGGTCCCGCCTTGCCCGCCCCCCCGGCCCGCCGCCGGGGCCGGACTCCGCTCCGCCCCTCCGGGGCTCCGCTCCGTCCGGCCCCGGTCCTCTCTTCCCTCCCTGTCCTGCCATCGGTCCCTCCCTTCGGAGGCGATGGCCCCTCCTGCTACGTCACGTCAAATCGGAAAGAATTTCGTTGCACCCCACACCGCCTGGCTCGGGGGCCAGCCGAACGTCGCCGCGGGCGCGAAACGGTCGGCGAACCTCAAGGGCGACGTGGACCACTTCGGCGCCCTGAGCTTCCTCCAGGGGCTCCTGGTCGTGCTCCGCGACTCCGGGTTCGGGGGGCTGCTGCTCGTGCTCGACGAGGTGGAGACGCTCCAGCGCGTGCGGGGCGACGTGCGCGAGAAGGGGCTCAACGCCCTGCGGCAGCTCATGGACGAGGTCGATGCGGGGCGGTTCCCGGGGCTCTACCTGCTCGTCACGGGCACGCCGCCATTCTTCGAGGGGCCGCAGGGCATCCAGCGGCTCGCGCCGCTCGCCCAGCGGCTCCAGGTGGACTTCGCGACCGAGGCGCGGTTCGACAACCCGCGGGCCGTGCAGATCCGGCTTGCGCCCTTCGATTTCGAGCGGCTCCTTGAGGTCGGGCGAAAGGTCCGCGACCTCTTCGCGGAGATCTCCAAGGACGGCCCCCGCATCCGGCGCGTGGCGGACGATGCCTACGTCGGGGACTTCGCGCGCGCGATCGCAGGCGAGCTTGGCGGGAAGGTCGGGATCGCGCCGCGTCTCTTCCTGCGGAAGCTCGTCGGAGACGTACTCGACCGGATCGACCAGTTCCCGGACTTCGACCCCCGGAAGCACTACTCGCTCACGATCGCGGAGACGGAGCTGACCGAAGTCGAGCGGAATGCTCGGGCGGCTGCGCATCCCGACGACATCGAACTGTCATGAGCGCGTTCGAGAGGCTCCATCCCGCGATCCAGTACCACGTCGTCAACAGCATGGGGTGGCGCGCACTGCGCCCGCTCCAGGATGCCGCGATCGACCCGATCCTCGCGGGCGAGCACGCGCTCCTGCTCGCGCCCACGGCGGGCGGCAAGACCGAGGCCGCGATGTTCCCGCTCCTCTCGCGAATGCTCGCCGAGAACTGGTCCGGCACGAGCGTCCTCTACGTCTGCCCGATCAAGGCGCTTCTCAACAACCTCGAAGCGCGGCTCGCGCGGTACGCGACGCTCGTCGGCCGCCGGGTCGCGCTCTGGCACGGGGACGTGGGACAGGGCGACCGGCGGCGGATCGTGGCCGAGCCGCCGGACATCCTGCTCACGACGCCCGAGTCGGTCGAGGCGATGCTCATCTTCCGCCGGGCCGACCACGCGGGGCTCTTCGGGAACCTCCGCGCCGCGGTCGTGGACGAGCTGCACGCGTTCGCCGGCGACCACCGGGGCTGGCACCTTCTCTCGGTGCTGGAGCGCGCGTCCCGTGTCGCGGGCCGGGACCTCCAGCGGATCGGCCTCTCCGCGACGATCGGCAACCCGGAGGAACTGCTGGGCTGGCTGGCCGGTTCGGCGAAGGGGAACCGGTGCGTCGTGAACCCGCCGGCGGACGACCCCATGCCGCCCGAGGTGCTGGTCGACCACGTGGGCTCGCTCGACAACGCGGCCGTCGTGATCTCGCGCTTGCACAGGGGCGAGAAGCGCCTCGTGTTCTGCGACAGCCGCTCGCGGACGGAGAAGCTTGCGAGCGCGCTGCGCGGCCTTGGCGTCTCCACGTTCGTGTCGCACAGCTCGCTGAGCACCGACGAGCGCCGCCGCGCGGAGACGGCGTTCTCGGAGGCGCGCGACTGCGTGATCGTGGCCACGAGCACCCTTGAGCTTGGCGTGGACGTTGGCGACCTCGACCGCGTGATCCAGATCGACGCGCCGGGGACCGTCGCATCGTTCCTCCAGCGCCTCGGCCGCACTGGCAGGCGCCCGGACACCCGCCGGAACTGCCTCTTCCTCGCGACGACCGACGAGGCGCTGCTCCAAGCGGCGGGGCTCCTGCACCTGTGGTCCACGGGCTACGTGGAGCCGGTCGAGCCGCCGCCGGAGCCCTTCCAGGTGTTCGCGCAGCAGATTCTCGCCCTCGTGCTCCAGGAGGGCCGGATCGGTCGCCACACGTGGAGCGAGTGGATCGGCCGGGTCCCGGGGTTCGTGCAGATGCGACCAGAGAACGTTGCGGCTATCCTCGACCACATGGTCGCCTCGGGCATCCTCGTCGAGGACGAGGGGATGCTCGCGATCGGCCCCGAGGGCGAGCGCGAGTACGGGCGGAAGAACTTCCTCGAGGTGTGCTCTGTGTTCCTGTCGCCCCCCGAGTTCACGGTCTTCCACGGCCGCGAGGAACTGGGCCGCGTGCACGAGTCCACATTCGCCGCTCCGCGCGACGGCCCCGCCGTCCTGTCGCTGGCGGGCCGGAGCTGGACGGTCAAGTCGCTCGACTGGACACGCCGCGTGGCCTACGTGGAGCCGAGCGCCGGCCGCGGTCGCTCGCGCTGGCTCGGCGACCCGCGCCCGCTCGGCTTCGCGCTATGCCGCGCGATGCGGAGCGTGCTCGCCTCCGACGAGACGTCCCATCACTGGAGCCGCCGCGCCGCGGAGAAGCTCGCGGAGCTACGCGAGGAGTTCGCGTGGGTGGAAGAGCGGCACACGACGCTCCTCCGCGAGGCCGACGGCACGCTCCGCTGGTGGACCTTCGCCGGCGCCGCCGCGAACCGCGCCCTCGCTGCCGCGCTCGGCTGCGAAGAACCGGGCAAGCGCGGCGTCGAGAACCTGTCGCTCGCGGTCGACGAAGTCTCGACCGACGCGCTGTGCGAAACCGCCGCGCAAGGGCTCTCCGCTCCCGCCCCGGTCTCGCCCGCGCGCGACCGCAAGGACGTCAAGTTCGAGGCATGCCTCCCCAGTTCACTCGTCGCCTCGGCATCCTCGGCATTCGCGAGGGCACACGCGCTCGCGGTCTGCAGCACGCCGGTTGTGGCAACCGGACTCGACTCTGCGGCCGGAGAGAGCACTTGAGGGTCACGCGCTCGTCGATCGCGGCGCACCAGGAACCCGCACGCCGGGCCAACGGCGCGAGGCTCAGGACCTGCGCGGCCGAGCCCCACCGGCTCGTCCCGGACCAACCGCCGGGGTGGGGGGCTTCTCGTCGCCGACCACCCGGGCGAGCTCGACGAAATTGACCGTCGGGAGGAGCAGCGCGGGGTGACCGGAGCGTGCCGTCAAGTTGGAGACGGTCTCCCGCAGGTACGGGAAGAGAATCGCCGGGGCGTTGACTTGGGCAAACTGCTCGAGCGGAAGCCCCGCTTGCGAGCCCTCGAAGAGCCCCTCGATGCTCGCAGTCAGCGTGAACGCCTCAACATCCTTCGCGTGCGCGGCTACCTCGATCCCGATCCGCACAATACACGTGCGCGCCTTCTCGTCGATCTCGCTGTCGATCGTCGCGTCGCTGATGTTGAACCGGCGATCGGTGCTTCCGGGGAAAGTCCGCGGGGAGGAGAAGCGACAGTCTACGAGCCTCAGGCGCTTTAGAGCGAACCCCTCGCGCACGGCCATGAACTAGGCCGCCTTGGCGAGAGATCCCTTGGGTTCGTAGGTCGCACCCCGGCCGTGGGGCAGCGGGGCCTCCTGGTCGAGGAGCAGGCACTGGCCCGCGTCGAGGTTCATCGTCGCGATCATGTCGGACCACGCCAAGCCGCTCGGCGACGGGCTCGGCTCCGGCTGGTCGATCACGAACGTCTCGGGGACCTCGCAGATCCACTGCCCCAGGATCGTCTGCTCGTCGGGCCGCGTGTCCAAGGCCCGGCGCAGCATGATCTCGTGGACGTCGTTCGCGTAGCAGCGCGCCGTGGCATCGACGGAGTGGGCCATCCCGACGACGTCGAGCATCGGGCACTCGTCCATCGCATCGACGATCGCGGATGCGACTTGGGCGTTGACGGCGGCGAGCCGCCCTTCCTCAACGCGGTAGACGTGGATTACCCAGGGGCGATCCTCGCCCTGCGGCTCAACGACGCGCGTGAGCGTCCCGGGGTTCGCGGCCTCGATCTCGCGGGCCAGATCCTCAAGGCGCGTGCGCTCGCTCATGTTCAACCCGTTCAACCGTTCCAGATTCTACAGGCCCAGTCTCGCTTGGAGGGCTCCTACCCAGAAGTCGACCCGGGCGAGTTCCTCTTTCGAGACGTCGTCGGGGGCGTAATCGGCCTTTTCACGCAAACCCTTGAGGACAACGTAGTTCCGTCGATGCTCCTTGTCCCCCGGATCGGGGAGGGCGACCTTGAGGCTGTGGAGGACCATGGTGTGGTTCCAGGTCTTGGCCCCCCTCTCGAAGGACTCTGGCCCTTTCCCGCGGCCGGCAACGGCCCACGCGACCGCGAGGAACGACGCCCAGTAGAACCGGCTCGCCGCGACGTTGCACTGCCCCGCCTCCACACACCTCTTCGCGACGGTCAAATTCTCCTTCGCCTTCGGGAGGAGCCCGAACCACGTGTTGAGGGGGCTTTCGCCGCCGACCACGCCGCTTCCTTCCTTCCTTCCTTCGTGCCAGAAGAGGATACGGAATGGCGCTCAGGCCGCAAGACCTACGGCGAGTCTGGCATGATGCCGAGGCGGCCCCGGCGTCGGTCCGCCGTGTTCTGCTGGACCCCAAGAGGGACCACGCATGAAGAACTGGACCACCAAGTTCCCCACGCGGCCCGGCTGGTACTGGACCAAAACGCCGCATGGGCACGAGCGCCTTATTGAGGTCGTCCCGGCCCCGCGAGGGGTCTTCCGCCCAGACGCGAAGGGGAAGCCGGTACGGCCCGAGACGGAGGGGCTCGCACTCCGAGTCTTGCAAGAAGACGACCGCCCGCCGCTCCTCGACCACGACATCTTCGATGAGTGGGAGTGGTTTGGCCCTGTCGATCCGCCCCAAGAAGGGCGCCCAGCGTGAGCCGTGATCGCTCTCGGACGGTCCCCCGCCACGAGCGCAGGAGCGCATACCTGACGCCCGACGGGTGGCCGGCTGAGACCATGCGGTCGCTCGAGGAGATCCGCCGGATCCTGGAACCGCGGCTCCGCTGCTTCGGCAGGCCGCGATGCCTCTTCCGCGGGCAGGCGGACGCGGAGTGGAGTCTCCGGCCGTCAGTCGCGAGGCTCGTCCACGACCAGGTCTGGACGATCGCGGATGTGATCGAGGCGGAGAAGCTCGCGATCGAGCTGTTCGTCCCCGCGGCTGGACCGCACGTTAACGAGCTGGAACGCCGTCCGCTTGGCATCGTCGAGCAGTGGTCGGTGATGCAGCACTACGGCGTCCCAACGCGCACCCTCGACTGGTCCGACGATCCCTACCGGGCGCTGTACTTCGCGGTGGAGGACCACCCGGACCGCGACGGGGCGCTCTGGTTTGTCCACGCCCACTCGGTCCAGGACTGGATGCGTCGGCGGTTCGGCTCGAAGAACGCGCCCAACCCGTGCGGGCCGGTGTACTACTGGCTGCCGGGAGCGCCCGAACAGCTCTTCTTCGGCGACGTGAAGCTCGGCTCCCCCCGGAAGGACGCGCAGCAGGGCATGTTCAGCTGGTCCCGTCGGATCACGTCGGACCACGCTGTCGTGATCGCCTCCGCGCTGTGCGAATCGCCCGCGCGCGAGAACGTCTTCCGCAAGGTGATCATCCCGGCCACCATGAAGCCGGAGCTCCTTGAGGCGCTCGCGGACATCGGGATCACGAGGGCCACGATGTGGCCGGACCCGGACTCCGAGCTCGCGAAGGTGGCCGCACGGGTGAAGGCGGATCTCCTGGCGCGCGGGCCGGTCACACCCGCCGCCGCGCGCTGAGCGGGATACCTACGGTTCGGATACCGGTTCGGTCGCGTTGGATACCGGTTGGCTACAGGTAGGTAGCGTGACCAAATGCGTGACCGGCGCGAACCGCGTGACGCCGCCGCGAAGGCCGCAGTTGCCGTAACTCCCGGCCGGGCCTACACTAACGCTCCCGACGGAGGGGTGCCGGAGCGGTCGAACGGGCCGGTTTTGAAAACCGGTAGCCCGCAAGGGCTCGGGGGTTCGAATCCCTCCCCCTCCGCCACCTTGATCGACTGTTCTCAGTAGCTGAGCACGGCAAGCCCGGGCACCAGCGCGAAGTGCGCCGTGTTCCGCGTCAGCACTGAGTGGCCGCCCACGACGCAGACGGACGCGATCAGCGCAGCAATGTCGCCGATGGGCGTGCCCGCGTCTTGCAGCGCCCCGACAATCCGCCCGAACACCTCCGCGGCGCGCCGGTCGAGATCCAGGATCGGGAGAGGTCCGACAACGGCCTGCATCCTCGTGATCTCGGCGCCCTGATCGACCGAGCGATAGACCCCGACCCGAAGCCCGGCCACGTTGAATCTCGTCGTAACGACCGTCTCACCTGCGGCTTCTTACGCCTCCACCCGGCTGCGGGCACGCTCCCGGCTCCGGCGCCCGGACACGCCAGCGAGGTCGAGAAGCGCCGTCGTATCCAGGCAGGCCATCGCTACGCCGAGCGGGCCTGCCTCGACCGGCGTCGCACGGTCTCCTCCACCGCCCGGGCGGCCCGACGGGAGGGAGGGTTCGCATCCATCTGGCGGAACCACTTCTCGAGATCGAGCGGTGACGGGACGAGCCGCTTGATCACCTCGCTGAACGACTCGCCCTCGCGCTTTGCCGTGTCCAGCCGCTCGTACGCCTCAAGGTCGATCGAGATGGTCTTCGTGGCCATGGGCACTCCCTGTGCATGTACATACCCCTAGCACATCGGGCGGGCTTGGGGTTGAGGGCCCCCGTGGCCTCCAGGTAGTGGACAACCCCGGAGCGCCTGACCATCATGGGCCGATGCTCGCGCAGACGACGCTCCGCTCGCTCCTCGCCGCCTTCGAGCGGCCCGTGGACGGCGCCGCGCTCGCGGTGTGGGTCGCCGTGTTCCCGCTCTACCACGTGCTCTACCCGCGCATCGCGCGCCTGCTGCCCGGCCGGACCAGCGCGGAGCAGGTGGACGCGCTCCGCCGGTCGTGGATCTCGCGCGTCCTTGCGAAGGGCGATGTCCTCGAGGCCGCGCAGCTCACGCGCAACCTCAACATGGTCAACACCTTCCTCGCGTCGTCGGCGTTGATCCTCCTCGGCTTCGCGGCCAACACCGTCGTCGCCCGCGCGGATCAGCCCGGTCCCGACGCGGCGCGGATCGTCCTCATCCTCATCGTCCTCGCGCTCGCCTTCGGCTACTTCGTCAACGCGCTGCGCCACATCGGCCACTTCAACCTCACGATCGGCGCCGACCCCGCGCTCGTCGAGAAACAGTACGGCTCCGCCGTCGACCACTTCAGCGGGCTCCTCGCGCGCGCGTCGCGCCGCTACACGCAGGGCATCCGCGCCCTCTACAGCGTCTTCCCGCTCTTCCTGTGGCTCTTCGACAGCTGGCTCTTCCTCGGCGTCACCGTCGCCTGGGCGGCATGGTTCCTCGCGCAGGACTTCCCGCGAAGCGCGCGGCCCCCGGAGCCCCCTCAGTAGACGACGAGCTCGTCGAGCAGCATGTCCGGCGCCGCCGGATACCCGATCATCCCGAGCCCCGAGGAGCCGACGAGGCCGAAGTACTCGTCCCACTGCGACTCCGCGACGTACTCGAGATTGAGGATCCGCTTCCCCGCCGCGTCGTACTCCGCGAGCTTCTCGAGCCGGTAGGCCTGGTCCTCCGCGCTCCACACGTTGTAGTAGACGCTCTCCGCCGAGACCGCGTCGATCGCCGCGAGCCAGCGCGCGCGGTACGTCGCGCCCGCGTCGTCGAGGATCCCCTCGCCGTTGTTCGGGCAGACGACGAACCCCTCGCCCGCGCGCTCGCGCCCGTACACGGCGATCCTCTCGACGAGCGTGACCATCCGGTTCGCGCACGTGCGGTACGAGATCCCGCCGACGTCGTACCACCACCAGTACGCGTCGACCTTGTCGAGGAAGACGCCGTCGAACCCCGCGGCGAGGATCCGGTCGAGGTACGGCTGGAGCGCCTTCGTCCACCAGCCGTCCGTCCAGTACCGGACGGCGTAGTTGCCGGGCCAGTCGGGGTTCTCGTCCGCGATGAAGCTCGGGCTCCCGGTCCGCCACGTGCTCTTCCAGTAGAACCGGTAGCTCTCCGCCTCGCCGATGCAGAAGTACGCGAGCACGGTCTTCCCCGCGGCGCGCAGCCGCGCGATGTCGCTCGCGCCGAACTCGCCCTCGGCCGAGCCGTCGTAGCTGTAGTCGATGACGACGACGTCGTACGAGGACGCGATGAGCGCGTCGATCGACGGCGCCTGCAGCCAGCAGCACCAGCTGTCCGCCCACGAAAGGTCCGCGCGTTGCCCCGCCCCCACCGCCGGCAGGCACAGCGCGACGAGCATCAAGGCACGTCGCATGGTTCTCTCCTCCTGTGACAAATGCCAGCAGGAACGCTTCGCGGATGCAACACTGAAATTGGGGTGAGGGGGCTCCGGGGGCAGGACCCTGTAAGCCTAACAGCCCCCTGACAGCGCGCGCTCCGCGCGCCTACTGGCGGTCGACGAGGCGCACGTCGAGGTCACAGCCGAGCGCTGTGGCGATCCGCTGGAGCACCCCGAACGAGTGGCCGCGGTACTTGGCGTTCTCGAGCCGGGCGATCGCGGGCTGTGTCGTGCCGACGAGCTTCGCTAGCTGCCGCTGCGTGAGCCCGACATGCTCCCGAACCTCGCGAAGGAGTTGCGCGACCCGGCGGTTCGCGGCGTCGCCGCCGATCCTCGCGGACATCATGCGGTCGAGCCGCACGGCAGGAGCCGCGGCGCGGGAGCCCCGTGTCCTCTTCATGCGGTTCTCCGGCGCGGCACGAGGCGGACCTCGATCGCGAACCCGGTCGCGTCCGCGATCCTCCGGAGCATCGCCAGCGAGTGGCCGTCGTAGTCGTCGCTCTCGAGCCGCGCGATCACGGACTGCGTCGTCCCCACGAGATCCGCGAGCTGCCGCTGCGTGAGCCCGGCCGCGTGCCGTGCCTCGAAGACGAGCCGCGCGACCTGCGCGGTGACGCGCGCCTCCTCGACGAGCGCCCGGAACTCGGGATCTCCCCTCAGCCATTCGTCCATTAGGGGGTGCGCATCCACGAGGCTAGGTCTCTCTCTCTTCTTCATGGGTGTGCCTGCCCGGATTCGCGAGGAAGCGCCGCACGCGCTGCTGCGCTCGCATGATCTCCGCGTCCGGGATCGTCCTTTCTTTCGTGAAACCGTGGAGCAGGATGGCCTCGTCGCGACCGTGAAAGCAGAACAGGATCCGGTAGTTCACACGACCGCATCGCGCGCGGAGCTCGTACAGGTTCCCGGCGACGCGGGCGGCTTCGGGCCGTCGCAGCTCGTGCCCCAGCGCAGCCAGTCGCTCGATGCGCACGGCGCACTTGGCAGGTCCCGAGGGCTGCGACCTCCGAAGCTCCTTCAGCCAGTTTAGGACCGGGATGGTCCCGTCCTCGCTCCTGTAGAAGAGAACCCTGATCGGCGGCACGCACGGTCTCCGGATTATAGCATTCCTGGTATGACGTGGGCATGGGGCCCCTCCATACGTCGGGACCGGGTGTCACGATTCCGGCCTTGGGAACCCCGTGATCCGGCTCACCGTCGAGGATTTCGAGAAAGACATCGCCGCCTACGACGCGGTCGTGCGCGAGTGCCCCGGCGTCGACCGCTTCTGCTCGTCGAGCGACTGGGTCCTCGCCGCGCGCGACGCCTGGGCCCCCGGAGCCCCCACCCTTCTCGCGCGCGGGGCGCACGGCTACGCCTCCTTCCTGCGACGCACCGAGCGGAACGGCGCGCGCCTGCTCACGGGCTTCGACACCGAATGGGGATTCGCGTGCCCGCTCGTGGGCCACGACGGCGTCGCGAAGGAGCTCGCCGCCGCGGTCGAGGGCGAGCCGTGGCACGCGATCCTCCTCCCCGGCCTCGTGCCGGGCGCGCGGCTCATGCGCTCGGTCGGCGCAGCGTTCCGGCGCCACGACCTGCGCATGGGCCCCGCGCTCACGCGCTGGGTCGCGAGCCTCGAGGGCGGCCTCGACGGCTACCTCTCGCGCCGCGACGGCAAGCTCCGCTCGAACGTGCGCCGCGCGGCGAAGCGCGCG
>JAKLKT010000041.1 GCA_023150495.1 Planctomycetota bacterium | reverse complement strand
TTCTCGATCCCGAGCGCGCGCACCCACGGGAACGGGCTCCGCAGCGCCGTCACCGGCCCCGCCGCCGCGGGCTCGAGGCGCAGGGTGATCCGGCTCATCCGCACGTCGGTCATGCGCGCCTTCAGCTGCCCCTCGAGCCGCTCGATCGTCTCGGTGACGGCCGCGAGCTCCTTCTGGATCGCGAGCACGTCCTCGACCTTCTCGGCCTTCTTCAGCAGCTCCTCGTACCGGTCGCGGAGCGCCCGCGCGTTGCGCAGGCGCAGATCGAGGTCCTGCACCTCCTCGGTCACGTCCAAAGCGTCCACGCGCCGGTGCGCGACGGCGCCGAGCGCGGCGAGCTGCTCGAAGATCTCGTCGAACTTCTCGGCCGGCACGCGGAAGACGTACGTGTTGTCCTCGCGGAGGATGACGTAGCCCCCCGAAGCCCCCACGAGTCGCACCGCGCGGGCGCCCACCTCCTCCGGGTTGCCCGACCGCACGACGAGATCGCCCGTGCGGATGATGAGCCGGTCCGCGGGCGCCTGCGCCTCCCCCGGCGCGCCGATCACGGCGGCCTGCGCGATCTCGACGTCGAAGTCCTGCGATGCAAGGCCCCGCTCGGCCTCGCGCTTGGCCTTTGTCCCGGCGGGCGGGCCCGAGGAGCTGGCGATCACGCAGGAGGGAAGGAGGAGGAGCGCGAGGAGGAGGAAACGCATCGCGCCATGCTCGCGCGGGCGCGGTCACGCGTGGGTCACAAAGGGGTCAAACCCGGCTGCCCCCGGACCCCCTCTACTTCTTCTTCAGGACCTTCTTCGCATCCGCGATCCACGCCTCCGGGCCGCCGGGCTTGTAGCCGGACTGGCCGATCACCTTTCCCTTCGCGTCGAGGAAGAGCACGGTCGGGTAGCCGCGGATCTGGTACTTCGCCTTGAGGTCCTCGTTCTGCTTCTTGAGGGCCTCGGGCTGTTCGGTCTTCCGCGGGTAGTCGAGCTCGAGGAGGACCACGTTCTCCTCCGCCCACTCCTTGAACTCGTCCTTCGAGAAGACCTCGTCCTTCAGCTTGATGCACCAGCCGCACCAGTCGCTGCCGGTGAAGTCGGCGAGGATCGGCTTTTTCTCGCTCTTCGCGCGCGCGAGCGCGGCCTCGAAGTCGGTGAGCCAGAGCTCCTTCGGCGGCAGCGCGGCCGCGGCCTTCTCGATCCACGGCCCGGGGCCGCCCTCGACGTAGCCGGTGCGGCCGAGGAGCGTGCCCTCGTGGTCGAGGAAGAGGATCGTCGGGTAGCCCTTGACCTCGTACTTGTCGCGGAGCTCTTCGTTCTGCTTCGCGAGCTTGTCGTCGAGCTTTCGCCCGTGCGGGAAGTCGAGCTGGAGGAGGACGACGTTTCTCCTCGCCCACTTCTGGAACTCCTTCGTCGCGAAGACCTCGGCGTCGAGCTTTTTGCACCAGCCGCACCAGTCGCTGCCGGTGAAGTCGGCGAGGATGGGCTTGCCGGTCTTCTTCGATTCGGCGGCGGCCTTCTTGAAGTCGGTGTGCCAGCCGTCGGAGCCGGCGGCGCCGGCGAGGCCGCAGAGGAGGGGGAGGAGGGCGAGACGCTTCATACCTTCGGTTACGCTCGCGGCATCGGCGGTTGCGGCGGTATCGGCGGGAGCGATCGTCCGCACGCCGAGGATGGGAGGGGGCGTGGGGGAGGGGTCTACGCGAAGGGGTTCACGACGCGGACCTGCCCGTAGAGCCTTCCATGCTCGAAGTCTTCCGAGTAGATCTCGGCGAGGCCAAACTGCTCCGCGTAGGCCCACATGTGCGCGTCGTACCAGGCCAGCTGGTACGTGGCGGCGCCGCGGAGGGCCGTGCGCACGACGTTCTCGTCGGGATAGAGGATCTCGAACTGTGCGAGGAGCTCCTCGGCCTCCCTTCGCGCGTCCTCCGCCGCGAGCAGCGGCTCGCCCCCGCGGATCGGCCGCGTGACAGCGGAGACGAACTCGACGATCGCCTGGTGTGCGATACGGAGGGTTCCGGCCTTCATCCCCTCCTCGAGGAGCGACGCGGCCTTGCGCTGCTTCTCCGGCGAGCCGGGATCGAACAGGTAGACGAGGATGTTCGTGTCAACGAGGGCGGCCACGGTCGTAGAGCTCCTCGCGCGTCCAGCCGCGGGCCTTGGCGACGCGGCGGCGGCGTCCCCTCTCCTCCCGCTCCCGCTGCCGCCTGAGCATCGCGCGGAAGAGTGCGAGCCGCTCTTCGAGCGGTCGCAGCTTCGCGGGCGCGGCCGCGGGGACGATCCGGATCGCGTCGCCCGCCGCCTGCCACGTGATCTCGTCGCCGGGCACGATGCCGTACTGGCTCGCGAGCGCCTTCGGGATCGTGACCTGGAGCTTGGCGGTGACCTTCGCCATGTCCTTACTCTAGCAAGGAATCCGTCCTTGTCAACCGCGCCGCCGCGCGGCGACGGCGTCGAGGATGCGCTCGACCTGGCGGGCGAGGTCGCGCTCGAGCTCGTGCTCCCAGATGCGGAGGACCTTCCAGCCCTGGCGGCGCAGGCGGGCGAAGTTGCTGGCGTCGCGGGCCCGGTTCGTGGCGATCTTCGCGCGCCAGAAGGGCTGGAGCTTGTACTCCCATCGGCCGAAGCGCCAGCCGTGCCAGAAGTCGCCGTCGAGGAAGACGGCGACCTTCCCGTTCCGGAAGACGACGTCGGGGCGGCCGGGGAGCCCCTTGACGTGCCGGGCGAAGTAGACCCCCTGGCGCCGGAGGGCCCGGAAGACGCGGGTCTCGACGGTGGTGTTCGTCCCGCGGATCCGCGCCATGAGCGCGCTCCGCTTCGCCTTGGACATGATGTCGGTCATGGGGCGGGGGAGAACCTAGCACGCGGCCGGCCACACCGGGGGTTGTCCCGGGGGGCTGGGAGGATGGCGGGGTTGAGGGTGGGCCATGGGCGCCCTCTCGACCTCTACATCGATGATTGCCCCCGCACGGAATCTCGGAAGGACCCGCACGCCGGACGACATCGCTCGGCTGCTCGACTTGGCCGGCCTTCACACGCCGCCGCTGGTCGTTCGCGGCCTGCGCGTATCCCCGCGAACCGCTGCGGGCTACCTTTGCGGGCGTGTCCCGGGGGTTCCTCAGCTGCGGCGCCTGGTGGATCTGGTCAGGGGCAAAGCGCCGGGCAGCGCCGACTTCCGGTTCATCGACCTGTTTGCCGGCATTGGGGGGATGCGACTGGGCTTCGAGGCGGCCGGCGGCTCCTGCGTCTTCACGTGCGAGTGGGACGACCGTGCCCAGCAGACGTATCGCGCGAACTTCGGCGACGAGCCTATCGCAGGCGACATTCGCGCGCTCGATCTTGAAGCGATTCCCGCACACGACGTGCTCGTTGCCGGATTCCCGTGCCAGCCCTTCTCGATCGCGGGCGTGTCCAAGAAGAACGCGCTGGGTCGACCGCATGGCTTCGCATGCGAGGCGCAAGGGACGCTCTTCTTCCAGGTCGCGAGGATCCTCAAGCGGCACCGGCCGATCGCGTTCCTGCTGGAGAACGTGAAGCACCTCGAACGGCACGATCAGGGGCGGACGTTTCAGGTCATCCGCGACGTGCTCGAAAGGGAGCTCGGTTACCAGGTCACGTACCGTGTCGTGGACGCGCAGGGATACGTTCCGCAGCACCGCGAGCGGATCTTCCTCGTCGGCTTTCGGGAGAAGTGCGACTTCGACCTGAACAACGTGTCCTTCCCGGACCCCGCGACCGGTCCCCGGCTCAAGTCCATACTGCACCCAGAGGACGGCACCGAGGTCATGGAGCCGCCGTACACCGAGAGCCCCTTGGCGAAGGTCTCGGCTCGCTACACGCTCACGGATCATCTTTGGAAGTACTTGCGGGACTACAAGGAGAAGCACCGCGAGAAGGGGAACGGCTTCGGGTTCAGCCTCGTGGGGGCCGAGGATGTCGCCCGCACGCTCTCGGCTCGGTACTACAAGGACGGGTCCGAGATCCTCGTCAGCCGCGGCAAGGGGGCCCGGCCGCGCCGCCTGACCCCGCGGGAGTGCGCACGGTTGATGGGGTTCCGCCGCGCGGCGGGGAAGGATTGGATCATTCCGGTCTCGGATACGCAGGCGTACAAGCAGTTCGGCAATGCCGTCGTCGTGCCCGTCGTCGCGGACATCGCCAAGGCCATGCGGCCGTTCGTTCGAGAGGCCGTGATGCTCGGTTACGCCCCTGTGCGGGCTGTGCTTCAGGCGCTCGCGTAGGTAGTCGTCGGAGCGTCCCAGACTTGATACATTGCGGGGCCGCACATGCGGCTCTCGGAGTACTTCGACGGGATCGCGACGAAGCGGCTGAGTGCCGTCGAGGTGAGCCGCACCCGGTCCAATCAGCGCGAGTTCAACGGCGTCCAGTCGCTCCAAACCCTGTTGGGGTCTGCGAAGCGCAAGCTACCCGCGGTCTTCGTGTACCTAGCCGAAGACCCCGAGCGCTGGGTCTCGGCCGAGGCGGAGATCACGTGGTACGACGCACGGGCAGATCATCCCAAACGAACGGAGTACCGCCTCTACTTCACTCACAATGAGGTGATGGAGCGTGCTCGGGAGGGGGACCTGCTGGTCGTGGGACTCCGATCCGGCAATCGGGCGACCATTGTCATCGCCGAGGCGGGGAGCACGGCGGAGAACCAGACGCGATACCTGTTCCGCTTGGATGAGGTCCCGCAGGGGTTCCTGATCCGGTCCGACGCGGACCTGCGTGCGGTCTCGATCGACTTCACGGCGGAGTGGCTCCTCGAGCAGATGGGGATCACCGTTCGGCAGCCCGTAGACGATGACCTGCTCGGCAAGGTGCTCAAGAGGTTCGGGGGCGCCTTCCCGGAGACCGCGGCATTCTCGGCGTTTGCCAGGGAGACGGCCGGCCCGGTGAGCATTCGCGAGGACCCGGACGGCGCCTTGCTCAGCTGGATGGCGCAGGAGCTGACGCTGTTCCAGCTCCTTGAGCGCCACGTTGTCGCCGAGCGACTGACAGATGGCTTTGGTGGACCTCCTCCAGACGTGGATTCGTTCCTCGGATTCTCGCTGAGCGTTCAGAACCGCCGGAAGTCACGCGCAGGTCGGGCGCTGGAAAATCACGTTGCCCACATCCTCGACGTCTTCGGGATTGGCTGCACTCGCCACGCGCGCACGGAGGAGAACTCGCGCCCTGACTTCCTCTTTCCGTCGGAAGCGGCCTACCATGACCCCTCGTTCCCGGCCGACAAGCTCGCGATGTTGGCCACAAAGTCGACCTGCAAGGATCGGTGGCGCCAGGTTCTCGCGGAAGCGGATCGTATCCCGGAGAAGCACCTCCTGACCTTGGAGCCCGGGATCAGCAAGAACCAGACGGCGGAGATGGTGGCCAAGGGCGTCAAGCTCGTTGTGCCGCGACAGTTGCACGATAGCTACTCCGCCGATCAGCGACGACGCCTCCTGTTCCTGAAGGAGTTCATCGCTTGGCTTGGCAGGACTGGCGGCATGCCCTCACGTGCCGGGCCTTGACCGTCTGGATGGACCCGTGTTAGACCTCTCGTCTGCTGGCGACAGCCGCTGTCGGCTGCGGCCCGCCATCTTTCAGCGCTATGGGTGAGTGGCGATTCAGGCCCATGACCTTGTCCGAGGTCAACCACGAGTCAACCGAGGCCGAGTTCTTTCGGCAGGAGGGCTCGGTGAACCACCTTGTCAGGGAGGCGGTTCAGAACTCCTTGGATGCCGCGCGCTCGCCCGGGCGTACTCCGGCCGTCGTGCGCTTCCGCGTGTGCCCTCGCGACCGCGAATCTCGCGCCGGGTCGGTTAGCCCTTGGCTTCGGGGTCTGCAGGTACATCTGCGTCACGTCTTGAGATCGAAAGCATCGATCATCGAGACCCCCATGTCCTTCATTGCGATCGAGGACTCCGGCACGCGTGGGCTCTGCGGCAATGTGCGCGCAGCCCGGCAGCGTGAGCTTGGCGACGGCCACGAGGACTTCTTCTACTTCTTCCGCAATGTCGGGATCAGCGGCAAGAAGTCCGGTCGCGGCAGCTTCGGGCTTGGCAAGGCAGTGTATGCCGCGTCGTCGCGTATTCGGGCGTTCTTCGCGCTGACGCGCCGGGCCGACGACGGATCTGACCTCTTGATGGGACAGTGCGCTATCGGGATCCACCAGATCGGCGACAAGCAATTCGATGCGTATGGGTACTTCGGAAAGTTCGGCGCACGAGATGATCCCAACTTCGCTCTCCCGCTAGAAGACCAAGAAATCATCCAGGAGTTTCAGCGTTCGTTCGGAATCCAGCGAGTCGAGCCCGGGACCTCGCTGGTCATCCCGTGGCCGGTTGAGGACTTCGATGGAGACATTGCGGACGAACTCGCAGCATCCGCCTTGTGGAACTACGTCTATCCACTCGTTGCAGGTAGCTTGGAGATCAAGATCGAAGCGCCCGGGGGGAGCTACGCCATTGCTAAGGCTACGATCGACGATGTGATTGACCGAATGAACTGGATCGGCAGGGACGCGCTTCGCGAGAAGATCGTGCGGCTCGTGGCGGGGAGCCGGAGAGCGTTGAGCGGCAGCGAGCCCGTGCGACTAATGCGTGAGGACAATCTGAGGGCTAGGTGGGACGAGGTCGCATTTCCTCAAGGGGCTTCAGCCGACGATTGCCGGCGGACGCTCGACCAGAGCGGCGCGATGGCGTTGGAGGTGCCCGTCCGCGTGAGGCCGACAGCCGGGGAGGCCGTCGACTCGTCGTTCCGTGTGTATCTCTACAAGGAGCGCAGCGGCGACCCCAACCTGTTTGCGTTCATCCGGGAGGGTCTTCTGGTGTCTGACCAGCGCGGACCCTCAGGTTCTGGCTATACGGGCCTCATCGTCGTCGACGATGAGCCGCTTGCCAATCTGCTGCGAGATGCGGAGAACCCCGCGCACTTGAAGTGGCATTGGAACGCCGAGCGTTTGAAGAGCAACTACATCGGCGGTGCCGATCGAGTGAAGCTTGTCGCCAGCGCGCCGGCAGAGCTTCTCAGGCGGCTACTGGGGTCCACCGCGGAAGTGGACGTGGATCTGCTTGCCGACCTGTTCCCGGATCCCGATGCCGCCGGCACCACTTCGGTGACTGGGGGGCCGGGCAAGAAAGGCAGGGCCAGCCGTCCGACGATCGAGCTGCCGCCGTCGCAACCGCGGCCGCTCAGGCTGGCGCAGATTGATCGCGGCTTCACGATCTCACGTGTGCCCGATGTCGCGACACCTGCCGACATCCTTCACGTCGATGTGGCCTACGACTGCTTCGGTGCCAACCCCTTTAAAGCATATGAACCATATGACTTCGATCTCGCCGACAAGACGATCTCGTGCGAGATCGAGCACGGGCAGATTCTCGAACGTTCGGGGAACAGCCTGAGGGTGCGTGTTGACGGGGAGGAATTCCGCCTTCGTGTGACCGGGTTTGAGGCGAATCGCGACGTGGTCGTGAAGCATAGGTGGGTCCAGGGGTCGGAAGGCCGATGAGGAGGTTCAACTACACCAATAGGCAGCGGATTGAGAGGCGACATATTCGGCTCGCGGTCTGCCAACTTCCGGATGGACACGTGGCTGTTGATGCAGACGTAGATGTCGCGTGGTTGAACTCCGAGGGTGTGGAGGGGGCGGAGGTATACGTTGAGGCGTACCACCGCAATGTCTTCGAGAGGCTGTACCTGGGCACGGTAGGCCAACCGCGACCGCTCACAAGGCATCGACTGGAACGGTTCCGGAGCGATCAGCACATTGTGTTTCGGGTGAAGATCGTAGAGCCCTCGTCCGGTCGGCTCGTCGCGTTCGCGAAGGACATTCGCGCTGGTGAGGACGCTGAGGCGCGCAGGAGGTCGCTCCTGGCCGTCACGGTCGCGCCACTCGACGGCCTCGTCTACAAGGTGGATTTTCCCGAGGGCGAGGCCCCCCTGCTGACCCTGAACGAGAGGCTCGACGGAGTAACCGCCGGTGGCGTCAAGGGATTCGCGCACAACCCGCTGTTCGTGGCTCTTGTCTTCCCTTCGGTGATCAGGGAGGTGCTCTTTCGCTTCTTGGTCGTAGACGAGCTCTCGGATGAGGATTCGTACGAGGACGGGCCGGAGGCGAAGTGGCTGCGATTTGCCAAGGCAGCGAACCCGGATCCCCTCCCTGCTGTCGAGGAGAAGGAAGCGCGCCTCGATTGGATCGGGCGAACGGTCGGTCAGGTGGGGGAGCAGCTTCGAGTTATTGAGCGGTTCGCGTCCGCATTGTCGGAGGAGACATGAACCGTGCTGTCCGAGCCTTCACGGAAGATGGCGTCGCGGCACTTCGCGGGTATCTCGCCGCAGTCCGTGCTGGAGAGACGCAGCAAACGCCGCCCATGGTAGAGGACGGTCACCTGACCACGATTCTCCAACCGCATGCGTCGGTGGACACATCACTGCGGTTCACCGGCGACAAGCGTGGGTTCGCGAGATACCTGGTGGATGCTCTCAGCCCGGTTCGCTCCGGCGGAGCCCGCGACGGCGATGTGGGGCTCTGGTCGTGGCTCGCTGCCGCGTTTTTCGACACGATATGTCCTCCGCGCGAAGACGGCTCGAGACGGGTTCGCGAGGATCACCGCTACATCCTCTCGCACGACTATCAGGACCACTACCGCCATCTGGTTCGCACACCCTGCATCATCTACGAGATGCACGGGGAGCACGCAAGAATCGTCCTCGCGGGATCCCCGGATAGGCACGGTGAGGCGTCGGAACAGATCCTGTCGCGGCAACATCTGCTTACGAACAGGGAGTTCTTCAAGGCTCTCGATGCGCTGTACGTCGAGGACAACCAGGGGAGGTGGCGGCTGAAGGTGGGAGCCGGCGGGAAAGGTCCCGGGAGCCTGCGGAGACTTGGCAAGGTGATTCGCCAGTTCGACCTGACATTCGACTTGTACGGGATGGATTCCTCTCAAATTCTCGCCTTGCTGCCGCGGGAGTTCGAGAGGTACCGACAGGGCTAGAATGAGGGGCGTTCACGCCATGATGCGTACCGCCCTCGTCACCGGAGCGAACCGCGGGATCGGCCTCGAGACGTGCCGCGCGCTCGCGAAGCAGGGGATCTCCGTCGTCCTCACCGCGCGGGACCGGCGGCTCGGGGAGCAGGCCGTCGCCGAGCTCGCCATCGAGGAGCCCGCCGTCGTCCGGTTCGAGCTCCTCGACGTGTCCGACGAGGCGTCCGTCCTCGACTGCGCCCACCGCCTCGAGGATGCGGGCATCGAGATCGACGTCCTCGTCAACAACGCCGGCGTCTACCCCGAAGGGAAGCTCCTCGAGCCCGAGGGCGCCGTCGCCATGGAAGACGCGCTCCTCGCCAACTTCTGGGGCGCCTTCCGGTGCTGCCAGGAGTTCGTCCCCGGCATGGTCGAACGCGGGTACGGCCGCGTCGTCAACGTCTCCTCCGGCTACGGATCCTTCGGCGAGGGACTCGAAGGCCCCGCCGCCTACTGCGTCTCCAAGGCCGCCCTCAACGCGCTCACCGTGAAGCTCGCGCGCGAGGTCAAGGGCGACGTCAAGGTCAACTCCGTCTGCCCCGGCTGGGTCCGCACCCGCATGGGCGGCCCCGGCGCCGACCTCGCGCCCGAGGACGCCATCGACACCATCGTCTGGCTCGCCACGCTCCAGCACGACGGGCCGAACGGCGGGTTCTTCCGGGATCGCCAGCCGGTGCCGTGGTAGGGGCGCGGCCCCCGGAGCCCCCCCGTATCGCCCCCTAACACGGCGGCGCGCGGCCTGCCGATAGGGGAACGATGGGCACGACGTTCGTCACCGTGCGCCCGCCGGTCGTCACGGAGAAGCCCGCGGGGCGGCCGATGCCGAAGCCCGGCCGCGCGATCCTCGTCCTCGCGGCACTGGGCATCGCCGACGCGCTCTACCTCTGCTACGTCCACCTCTTCCTCACGGGCGCGTGCGTCGCGGGGCAGGCGTGCGGCAGCGTCCTCTCGAGCGAGTACTCGAGAGCCCTCGGCGTCCCGCTCGCCGCGTACGGCACGGGCCTCTTCGCCGCCCTCGCGCTCGCGGCGTCGCGGCGCCAGCTCGGCTGGGTTCGCCTCTTCGCCGTCGCCGGCGCGCTCCCCGGCCCCTTCCTCGTCTACCTCCAGGCGGCGCGCCTCCACGCGTGGTGCCCGTTCTGCCTCGTCTCGACCGCGCTGCTCACGGCGATCGCCGTCCTCTCGGTCCGCGGAGGGCGCGCGTCACTCGACCTCTCCCGCGCGCCCGGCTACCTGCTCGCGCTCGCCCTTCCGATCGCGCTCGTGCTCGGCATCGAGCGCGGCCTCGCCGAGCGCGACCTCCGCCGCGCGCTCGCCCCGCCCGTCGCCGCCGCGACGATCTCCGGCGAGCGCGTCCCGCTCGACGCCGTCCCCGAGGTCGGCCGCCTCGAGTGGGAGGCGTATCAGGCGAAGCTCCGCTACGTCGAGCAGGAGGTCCTGAAGCGCGAGGCCGCCGCGAACAGGAAGACCGTCGACGACCTCGTGCGCGAGAACGTGGACATGAAGGTGCAGATCCCCGAGGCGGACATCCTCGCCAAGTGGAAGGAAATGGGGGGGGCCGGGGGGACCATGACGCGCGAGACGCGGATGCAGGTCGCGGCGTCGATCGCGCTCGAGCGGCGGCCGCTCGTCGAGGCGGAGTACCTGAAGGGGCTCTTCGAGAAGTACCGCGTGGACGTCGGCGTGACCGCGCCCGGCGCGCGCGAGCGGATCCCCTTGAACCCGCGCGGCGGCCCGTTGACGGGGCCCGCGGACGCCAAGCTCGAGATCGTCGTCTTCACGGACTTCTCGTGCCCGATGTGCGCGCGCGTGCACGAGTGGCTGAAGAAGCTCGACATGCCCGCGCGCGTGGCGTTCCGGAACCTGCCGATGGGTCCCCCGGGCCCCCCCGCATTCGCCGCCGCGGCCGCGCACGAGCAGGGGAAGTTCTTCCGCTTCGCCGACGCGCTCATGAAGCGCCGCGGCGATCCGTCGAAGCTCGAGGAGTGCGCGGCAGAGGCGAACCTCGACCTCGCGAAGTTCCGCGAGGCGCTCGCGTCGGACCGCCCGCGCGCGGCCGTGCAGGCGGACATGGACGAGGCGCGCGCGCTCGGCGTGCGCGTCGCGCCGACGCTCTTCGTGAACGGCGTGCACTTCGTCGGCGTGCCTGACGCGCGGCTCCTGCGCGCGATCCTCGACCGCGACGCGCGCTGATCAGTCGGGGAGCCCCCAGAGGACCCAGGCCGCCCAGAAGGCCGGGTGCTCCCAGCCCTTCCGTTCGCGGACGTGGGCCTGCGCCTCGCGCAGCGCCGCCGCCGCCCCGGAGCCCGCGTTCCAGCGCTCGTAGAACCTCTCCATCAGTGCGCGCGTCGCCGAGTCGTCCACCTTCCAGAGGCTTGCGATCACGCGCGGCGCGCCCGCGTACATGAAGGCGCGTGTGAGCCCCATGATCCCCTCGCCTCGCACGTGCCTCCCCCTCGCCGTCTCGCACGCCGAGAGCACCACGAGGTCGGCGGGACACTTCAGCCGGAACACGTCGAGCACCGAGAGAAGCCCGTCGTTCGACCCGTCCGGCGCCAGCGCGAGCGCCGAACGCCGCGGCTGCTCCGTGTCCACGAACCCGTGGCAGGCGAGATGCACCGCGCGCCACCTCGGGCGCTTCGGGATCTCCCCGAGGAGCCGCGTTTCCGTCGCCTCCTCCGCGACGAGGGTCACAGTCCCGACCGCCCGCGCCTCCTCGCCGGACGCGGGCAGCCGCAGCAGCCGGCGGCTCGAGCCCAGCGCGGCGACGACCTCACCCTGGTACGCGGGGTCGCCGAGGGCGAGCACGCCCTCGCCGCGCGCTTTCCTGTCCCCGAGGAGCAGCCCGTGGACCGTGCCCGACGGCTCGGCGGCGACTTCGCGATCGGGCACGAGGAGCGAGAAGGGCACGAAGCTCAGCTCCCCGTCCGGCGAGACGAGGAGGCGCTTGCAGTCCGGGCCGAGCTCGAGGGGCTCGATCACCATCGCCTTGAGCTCCGCGACCGCCGCGGCGGGATCGTCGGCGGTGCGGTCGAGGCGTAGGGCTCCGCACGCGCGGGCGATCTCCGCGCCCGGCGCCAACGGGACGATCCGCGCGCCCTCCCTCGTCACCACGAGCGCGATCGCCGCCTTGGCCTCCAGCCCGTAGAGGACGAGCGTCTCCCGGGGCGCGAGCCTCGACTGGATCGCGGAGAGGTCGTCCGGGACCGGGTAGATGACGCTTGCGACCTTC